>NC_009706.1:3049706-3354676 GCF_000016505.1 Clostridium kluyveri DSM 555 | reverse complement strand
ACCCTTTGCAGAGGGTCCAAAAGTAATTAAACTTATCCCCATTCTATCGCAGAATGGGGGAAAAATCAAATATTAGAGGAGAGCATGATAAGCGATTTCTTTATATATTATGTAGCAGTGTAATTTATGTGAGTAGGATTTATTGCTTCTATAGAAAAAGTAAATAGTTGTGGAGGGGTAGAAATTGGAGAAATTGTATCCTGAAGAATTAGAAATTTATGATAAAGATGCCACCGACAAATATATGCTTATAGGATTTTTAAAGAGTATCAGGAACGACAATAGTATTCATATTAAATCCTATGCAGAAGATGTCAGTAAGAATGATGATGACTATAAAAGAGGATATTACAAAGGTTTTAGAGATGTAGCAGAAATTCAAAACAGACTTATAGATAATTTTTTAAAGGAAATGGAGGTTAAATAGATAATGTCAAAGCTATATGAGATAAGTGAAAGATATAAAAATATTCAGGTGCTCTTGGATAATCCAGAGCTGCCCAATGAGGAAATAAAAAAAGCTCTTGATAATATAGGGGAGGAATTTGATACCAAAGCAGAAAATGTGGCCAAGGTTATAAGTTCCATGAATTCAGATGCGGACGGAATTAAAAAGGAGATTGAAAGGCTTCAGGAGAGGAAAAGAGTTGTAGAAAACAGAGTGAAAGGTTTAAAAACCTATATTTATGAGCAAATGCAGTCAACAGGCAAGAAGAAGATAAAAGGCATATTGTTTACATTGGCGATTCAAAAAAATGCTCCTAGTGTGAATGTAATAAATGAAGATGTTGTTCCAGAACAATATAAAGTACCTCAACCTTATAAGCTCGATAAAAAGGCTATATTAGAAGCTCTTAAGCAGGATATAAAGATAGATGGTGTAGAGATAAAGCAGGGTACAAGTTTAAGAATTAGATAGAAGGGAGATTTTATTATGGAAAGTACAATGATGGTAAGACAGGACCATGCTTTAAATCTACTGGACAGCATGGAAATTGGGGAAGTAAGGAATACGCTAGGAAAGATAGCACAGTTCCAATCAATAATACAAAAAACATTAAAGAACGGACATGACTATGGGGAGATAGGAGGGGTTACAAAACCCACCCTCCTCAAACCAGGTGCAGAAAAAATACTTATGCTTATGGGATTGACGAGTGAATATAACATAATTGAAAAAATAGAGGATTATGATAAAGGAATATTTGCATATACCATAAAGTGCATCTTAAGAAAAAATGGTCAGAAAATAACTGAGGGAGTCGGGAGCTGTAATTCCAAGGAAGATAAATATAGGTGGAGATGGGTAAAGGAAGATGATTTACCTATGGGAATAGATAAAGATGCGGTTAAAAGTAAAGTGGATAACTACGGACATACGAAATATAAAGTTGAAAATGACGATATATGCAGTCAGGCAAATACCATTTTAAAGATGGCAAAGAAAAGAGCTCAGGTAGATGCAACTTTGACCGTTGCAAGTCTTTCGGAAATATTCACTCAAGATATTGAAGATATGGCTCAGTTCCAGGAAAGAGAAAATATTGAAAATATGAAAGCCGATGAAGTAGTTAATATTCAGGTTAGATTCGGAAAACACAAAGGTAAGACTTTAGGCCAGATAATGAAGATTGCACCAGATTATATAAAATGGTTAGCTCAAAATGGAAAAGATCCTGCTATGAGAAAAGCATGCTCAATGCTTTTGAACACAAAGGATGAAGACAACAAGAATGATGATTTTGTTGAATCAGATAATAAGGATATATATGAAGGCACACCATTTGCTGAAGATATGGAAGTTTAGAATACTTTAGGGATTGCAAAGCAGGACTGCCGGTACCGATCTGGCAGACTGCTTAAAATTCCAATATGTCCAATAGGGTTAGAGATAAATTTATTTTAGTAGAAAAGGTGAGATTATGGCAGAAATTAAGTGGATCAAGATAACAACAACAATGTTTGATGATGAAAAAATTAAATTAATAGATGCAATGCCTGAACGTGACACTATATTTTACATTTGGATGCGTCTTTTAGTACAGGCAGGCAAGACAAATGCAGGAGGGTATATATTCCTTACAGAGGATATACCCTACACTGATGAGATGTTATCGGCAATCTTTAATAGACCTCTTAATACTGTAAGACTTGCCTTGGATACTTTGAAAAAATTCGGAATGATTCAAAGGTCCGAAAACAACGATTTAAAAATAACTAATTGGGACAAACATCAAAATGTGGAAAGTATGGATAAAATCAGAGAAGGAAATAGACTTAGAAAACGAAGGCAAAGGGAAAAAGAAAAACAGCAGGAGTTACTGGAAGAGCCAAAAAACAGTGAAGAAAACGTGACAGAAGGAGAGGAAATTGTGATGTCACAAGATAGTCACGAAATGTCACGTGACAGTCACGCTATAAGAGAGAGAGAGAGAGAAGAAGATCTAGATCTAGATAATAAGAGAGAGAGAAGAGAGAAAAAAGATCTCTCTCTCGATAATAACGCTTTAGAACTTTGTAAATATTGGGAAGTTCTGAAACCAGGTGAAAATATAACTGCACACTTGGCAGCTTTAAAGATATTTATAAACACTTATGGCTATGACTGGTGCAAAGAAGCAATGCAGATTATGGTCAAGAACAAAAATAAATTTATTTTAAGCTACATGGAGAAAATTTTAAAAAATTGGCTTGTGGAAGGAAAAAGTGAGGAATGTGGAACTTCCAAGAAAGAAAAGAATGCTCCTAAACCGCCATCTTACAAGGTTGTAAATCAAGGGTGTTGCCCTGTTTGTGGAGGTAAAGGAGTGGTGAGACAAAACAATGAATGGGTGGAATGTCCTAAGTGCAGGGGAGGTTAGAAATTGAATAACGTGACAGCTTTGCCAAGTAGTATTGAGGCCGAAAGGGGAGTTATAGGCACTATACTAAACAATAATCAGGCCATGGACATAGCTCTGGAATTAATTACGCCTGAAGATTTTTACAGAGAAAATCACAAGGTGATATTTAAAGCTCTAGTGAATTTGCATGAAAAAAATGCAGCTATGGACCTGTTAACAGTGAGTGAGCAGCTGAAAGACGGGCTGAAAGAAATCGGGGGAATTACTTACCTGTCACAGCTTATGGGAGCCTACACTCCGACTTCAAACGTAAAAGAGTACGCCTTGATAGTAAAAGACAAAAGCAATAAAAGAAAAATAATAAAAATAGCCAATGAAATGATGCTGGATGCCTGCAATAACTCTAGTGTGGATGATATTTTAAATAAAGCAGAAAGTAAGATTCTGGATATAAACAGCTATAAGGATTCAGAGATAGTCACGGCCAAGACAGTTGCTATGAATGCCTATGAAAAAATAGAAGAAAATTACAATAAGGGCGGAGGATTGGCAGGCCTGGCAACTGGCATAAAGTCCATAGATAACATGACTGGAGGACTGGAACCAGGGGACTACGTGATACTTGCGGCAAGACCCAGCATGGGTAAAAGTGCCATGATGCTTGAAATATCTGAAAACGTGGCAAAACAGGGTAAGTCAGTGTTGGTATTTAGTCTTGAAATGACCAAAGAAAAGCTGATGAACAGGTTGTTTTCAAGTTTAACAAAAATACCACTTGAGAGAATAAAGACCGGAGAATTGACTTCACCTGAGTGGAATAAACTTGCTAGTGCTGCCAATTTCATATGCCAGCAGAAATTATACTTTGACGATAAAGGTGGCCAGACGGTAAATGAAATACGTTCCAAATCCCGAAAAGCCAAGCTGCAATATGACCTGGATTTAATCGTAATAGACTACATTGGGAAAATACAGGGACAGGGTGAAAACAGGAATCAGGAATTAAGCAGGATATCAGATGCACTAAAGAATCTGGCTAAAGAACTAAAAATACCAATTGTAGTTTTATGCCAGTTATCTCGTGCACCGGAGGCCAGATCGGACCATAGACCTATGCTTTCGGATCTAAGAGAATCAGGGTCAATAGAACAGGATGCAGATATAGTTATTATGCTGTACAGGGATGAATACTATAACGCAGAAACAGAGGAAAAAAATATCATGGAAGCTATTGTAACTAAGAGCAGGGATGGAAAGACAGGAACTGTTAAATTGTATTGGGATGGCAATACCCAGAGGATTAGAGAACTGGACTATGTTCATGAGGGGAGTTATAACCCTGAAATATTTGGAAGAGGGGAATAGTAAATGGTAAATAGGTGGCAGATTTATAATTACCTGAAGGGTGGAAGCAATGAAATAAGCGTGAAAGACATAGAAAGGGCTCCAGTAGAAGAACTTAGGGAAGGCTTAATAGAGTTTATATTATACAAGCGTTTAATAATGCGTGAGGAAAAAGAGAGAACAATGAGATAGTTTTTAAAGGCGCCGAGCATAATTACAGGATGCGAGAATTTGTTAGAAAGTGAGGATGGTGGATAGTGAAACTTAAGAATTTAACCAACATAAAGTGGATTGGTGGCAAGCATGGAAAGGAAGAACGGTACCTGGAGCTTATGCCTAGACATAAAATATTTGCGGATGTTTTCTTTGGATCCGGAGCAGTTACTTTTTACAAAGAAACGGTAAATCCTGCGAATATGACAGTAGTGAATGACATAAACGACAGATTGATAAATTACATGATGATGCTAAAAGGTAATCCAGAAAGCCTTTATAAAGAGTGCAGCTCCCTTCCGTTTTCGGAAAGTCTGTATGAGAAATGGAAATGGGAACCATGGCCGGAGGATAAGCTCCAATCGGCAGTCAGGTTTTATTACCTCATGAGGGTTTGCTTCGGCGGAGGAGGACGCAAATACAAGAGTGGAATGAGTCTTTCAAAGACAACAAATAAAGCTAAACAGTTGATGTCAGCTACAGAGTTAATCCCAAAGATGGCTGAATTAATAAAGAACTGGAATATACTTTGTCGGGACTTTGAAGAAGTAATAAAGTTTTATGATTCCAGAGATACACTATTTTTTTTAGACCCACCGTATTTTGGGCATGAGGACATGTACTTTGGAGGATTTCAAGAGAAGGACCATATAAGGCTCAGGAAAGTGCTTGAAGGGATAAAAGGCAAAGCTATGGTTTGTTATTATCCGGATCCACTTATAGATAATTTGTATTCGGGGTGGTACCGAAACGAATATCATACGGCCAGCCAAATAAAAAATAGGGCTGACGGAGATAAATGCCCTGTGAGAACAGAATTGATTTTGATGAATTATAGACCGAGGGTGAATGAGCAGTTAAAAATGTGTGAGGGGTGATAAAAATGGCAGTTGCGTTCAAAAGAACAAAAGAAAACCTGAACTTTGTAAGAGACAACTGGGAAATCATGCCTAAAAAGTATATGGCGAAGAAATTAGGGTGCAGTACTTCTCTTGTGAGTGTGATAGGGGGCGAACTGGGCTTGCCCATCCAGCGTAAATTACCTACGCTTCCCAAAGATTCATTTTACCGTACGGAAAGTATTCGCAGGATGAAGAAGGATTTTAGTCTAGGGGAGAAAATAACTCTAAAGGTGCAACGCAGTCGTGGAAAATATAAAGTCATAAAGGGGTTGTGGCCGACGGGACAGATTACCTTGTGCTAGTTAAATGGAAGAAGCATGAAAACGAACTAAGGGAAAGTTTTAGGTATGATGAGTTTTGCAGGTTGTGGGGGTGTAGATATGGATTTAACACATTTCAGTTTGTTTACCGGAATAGGAGGAATTGATCTTGCTGCTGAATGGGCAGGATTCAAAACAGTAGGACAGTGTGAGTTTGCAGATTACCCCACAAGGGTACTTGAAAAACATTGGCCGGATGTAGAGAGGTGGAAAGATGTTAGAAGTATTACAGTTGAATCTGTTAGAGAAAGAGGAATTCAAGAAGTCACAGTTTTATCGGCAGGATTTCCATGCCAGCCTCACAGCGTTGCAGGAGAACGTAAGGCGTCTAATGATGAACGTGACTTGTGGCCGGAAACAGCAGAGAGAATTCGCATTCTTAAGCCAAGATGGTTTTTGGGTGAAAATGTACCAGGGATATTATCAAGTGAAAATGGACGGTTCTTTGGAGGAATTCTCAGGGACCTGGCCAAGATGGGGTACAGTGTCGGATGGTGCTGCTATGGAGCAAACAGAGTTGGAGCTCCGCACAAAAGGGAAAGGATATTCATTGTTGCCTACTCCGACAGCAGCAGACAACAAAGGGGGAAGAACTCCAGAAGCATCAAGGAAAGCAGGAAGAACAGCAAGAAACAATTTGAGGGATTTTGTAAGACACTTTTATGCGACTCCTACAGCATCCCAAAACTTCAAGCCTATTCGGGCGTTGACACCGTCAGAGAGGAACGGAACTCATGGCAAGGTACTTCCAGGAAGCATAGGAGAGAAACATCCAGAACTTATTGGGAGATATCCGAATCCCCAGTTCTTGGAGTGGATGATGGGATTTCCGATAGGGTGGACAGAAGTATAGCCTTAGGTAACGCAGTAGTACCACAGCAGGTATATCCCATACTGAAAGCTATTGCAGATATAGAAAGGTGTGGTGAAACATGATTTATAAATCCAAATATTCCACAATGTTTGAATGCCCTCATTGTGGCCATAAAAATAAAATGCCATGCAACTTTTGTGCAAAATGTGGAAAGAAGTTAATTAAAAATAAATGTCTGCACTGCTGGAGGAGTAGTAAGAAAATCATTAAAAGTACTGCTCAAAGTTGTGATGAATGCAATGTAAATAAGTTTAGTCCTAAAGGATTGTATAAATAACAGCCAATTCAAGCCATAGGCATAGAAAATTCCAAAGAGAAGGGGACAAGTAGTATAATTAATCGTCTTGAAATTAGGATAGGTTTAAAAGGACTGTATTAGAGTTTTAGAATATTAGTGTAGTAGGTGAGAAAGATGAAAAAGAAAAGTCCTAAGATGTGCAATCATTACTGGAAAAGTGTTGGCAAAACTAGGTCGGGTGGAATTATTAAAAGATGTTTGATATGCGGTGAATATTGCATTGTTAAATAAAAAGGAGTGAATATTAATGAGCTATAAAGAAAAGTGCTTTGAATATTTTAGCAGTAACAAGGAACAAGGGAAAGAAGATTTATTAAAAGGTGCAGTTAGTAAATTTGGAATAACTAGGTTGACAGCAGAGAATTATTATTCCAAGTGGGAAGAGGAAAAAGATGTGGAAGAAGCAGTGGAAAATATTTTTGGCAAGGATGAAACAAATGAGTTGTGTGAAAATACTAAGTTTGAAAAAGAGACTGCTGCTGTGAATAATAAGCCAGCGAAGCCAGCTGATAAATCGGCGAAGGACTGCGAAGGACCGGCGAAAGATTCTAAGAAAAGATTGAAAATAGTTAGATTGGAAGGCGAAAAGTTAAGTTTTTCTATAGAAGGCAAATATGTTACTTTGTATACGCCACAGTCCAAAAGTATAGATGTAAAAATAGAAGATTTAAAAGATATAATTGCAGAAATTCAGGAATTTATGGAGCTTAAGGAAGTGGTTATGTGAGGATAGAAATTAAATCCATGGAAGATTTGAATAGAAATTTAAACAAGTTGCCAATTCAAGCTATAGAGGATATAAATAAAAGAATTACCGATTGGATGAGTGGAGAAGGAAGTAGCATTGATGATCCATACATTAAGCAGCAGCTTAGATATGCGGAAAATCTGGTGAATAGAAGGTGATGGCATGAGAAGTAAATATAATGCTAAAAAATCAATGGTTGTGGGTAAGTGAGGGGTTAGAAATTAGACATAATTAAATAAGTACATGGGAGGGAACTGTATGTTGGACAAAGAAACATTTAAAAGAACAGAAGGTAAGCTGTATGGCTATTTTAGGGATTTGAAAGAGATGGAAGCTTTGGAATTGGAATGTAAAGACCTGCAGGATCAGGAGGAAAGTATCCAGTGGGATATAAAGCACTCGAGTGAAAAGGAAGATGCAAAAGAAATTAAGGAGCTTAAGAGTGAACTAAAATATGTAAATAGAAAATTCCGTAAGAATATGTCCAGGATAAGGCAGTTAAAAAGAAATACAGCTCTGTTGAAGAAAGTCCTGACAGTCCCTCCACTATCAGAAGAAATTATGCAATTTATTACTTACAAATATAAGCTAAATAAGGGTGTTGGATGGATAGCAAATGAAATGTATGGTGGCGTAAGAAGTACTGCCTACAGGTGGCGAGAAGATATACTGGAGGATATTGTTAAGTGGGAAGGGGTGTATGGTAATAGCTGAAAAATAATGCTGTTGCCTTTTTTAATCTTAAAAAATCTTGAGACAAAAATAGGACAAAAATGAGACAAATTTGAGACAAAAATAGGACAAAGTTGGGACAAAATACATTAAGAAATAGTATATAATATAAATGAAATTCAAAGAATTCAATTTGGTAAAAATAAAACATGTCCACTTTTATGGTTTGGGTGAACTATATTCTTTTTTAGGAGCTGATGATTTGAGAGCTGTGTTAAATAAAGAAGAAGTTAAGATTTTGTATTTAGATGGGTTAACAGCCCCTGAGATTGCTAGAAAATTAAATATTAAAAAAGATACTGTAGAAAAATGCATCCAAAGAAATTTTAGTAATTTAAAATGTGAACATAGGGTTGCCTTAACATGTAGACGAGAGGTGGTAAAGGCAGTTAACTATGAAGCAAATAAATATATAGGTGATAGTGCGTTTGTAAAAAAGAATAGGTCTATATATAAAACGAATCCTGACGGGGATATAGTAATAAATAAAGAGGTTGCTCCTGTAGTTACATGGGACACTCCGAGAAGATTGGCAAATGAAAATAAAGTTAAATTTTAATTTTAATACCCTCTTAAAATAAACCTCTGGCTCCAGGGTTAAATGGGGCCTTGCTTTTACTCAAAGGAAATAGTACTATATATTAGGATAATATTAAAGAGGATGTATGGGGGAAAATATGGACATTTCTTTTGAGAAAGCATGTAATATCATAGATAATAATAAAATAGAGAGAGTATTCTGCATAGAAGATTTCAAGGAAGAAGATTGGGGAAAACCCAAAAGTAAAGGTGTAGCAGAATCAACGATTACACTTTTCGAGTGTGGGCGTGATGTTGGGGTGGAATCTATTGCTCCCATGGTTGCGATATCAGAGGAGGATGTTTTAAAGGTTAGTTCCGGCAATAAAGAACTAATTCTTAATTTTAACGATGGCACGAAGTATAGAATTGTTCTTTCTTAAATTATACAGGTTTGGCTATAGCCTAAAGTATAGCTACCAATGCGGGAAACCGCAAATAAAATAAAACTATATATGTGTATGTCAGAGGTAGGCACTAGGAAACTGGTGCTTATTTTCATAGAATAATAAAACCTGTTCACAAATAGTTAATCATTATGCCATTAAGTTGTAACAAATACTACCTATAATTATAAGTGTCTTTAGTAAATAAACTTTAGTATTAAATAGATTGTGAGCAATGCCCCAAATGTAAATTTAAAATAGTGTCTGTGGTTGCAGGGCACTTAAAACCAAAATGCAACTGCCACGAGTTGATATATCAAAATCGCATCCTTAAAAAATAATATTATAAAAGTAGGCACTCGTTATTTAGGGTGCTTATTTTTGTATTATTTACAAATAGTTATTACATAGGACATTGGATTGTAACAAATACTATGTATAATAAGTATTGTGAATGGCTTATGAATTAAGTTCCCACTTATGCGCGTTTAAGCCAGTGCCTTATAGTTGCGGGGCACGTTAAACTCAAATGCAACTGACAGAAGTTTATATGTTAAATTAATCTCCTTTTGGATAATGATTAACAATATTATCAGAAGTAAGTACTCGTCACCTGGGTGCTTACTTTTGATTTATTGAAAAGAGATGCGTAGGTTTTTACACATCTCTTAAATTCAACTATTAATATTAAGTTTCTCTTTAATTGCAGTCTGTATGACTTGAGAGAAGTTAATATTATTCTTTTCAGCTAAAGATTTTAACCATTGTGGCATAGTAACAGTTGTTTTAACAGAAGTATTTTGTATGGCTTCACGATATAGTGGCATATAAACATCAACCAATAAAAGTATTTCATTCTTATCAAGCTTAATTTTATTGATTGGTGAAGGAGAAGGGATTTCTATATCATCTTCCTCCATACCGAATAAGTGCAGAGCTAAAACTTCTTTAGCATTTTTGATAGCTTCATCTATAGTACGTGCATTAGATACACAACCTGGTAAATCAGGAAATGTAATACCTACATTATCTTTGTATTGAGTTATTATAGATGGATAAATATAAATATCTTTTTTCATGGCAACCTCCTATGGAAATTTTATATATTAAACTTTCAAGGGAAAAGGGAGGGATTAAGAAAATTTAATCCCTGTTTGCTTTTCAATACTCTTTATGTTTTTAATTCCTAAGTCTTTAACTGGATGCCTTACTGTTGCTAGTTTGTGACCGTCTGTATATTGGTGATGGTCGCCAACAACTCTTTTTAAATACCATCCATGTGATTCAAGTATCTTGATTACTTCCCTTGATGAGTAAGATTTCATTTATTTCCCTCCCTACAATTATAGTATAACACGTCTTATTAGACGTGTCAAGGGAAAAGATATAAATAATTGAAAAAATGGAATAAAAATTTAGTTTACAGGTCAAAGGAAGTGAGAGGTATGAAGATAAGAGAAATCTTAAAAGAAAAGCTTAATCAGGATAAAAAACTAAATAAAGATAAACCAGAGAGAGGTGAATACCTCTCCTTTTCTGATATTGAAAAATTGATGCGGCATGAGTGTTACAGGAGAGTTAAGGGTGCTGTTAGGAGGGTGAGGTGAGAATGGAGATATTGCAAGTTATTTTTATTAGCATTGTAACAACGCTAATTGTACAAAAATTAATGTTTAAAGATAAAAAATGAAAACAATGATTTGCTTAGAGAAATTTTGGAAGAATTGAAAGATGGAGAGGAGTATTTGTGATGCATATTGCTTTGTCAACTATAATATTTTTAGGGTTATTAATTATAGGAGGTATATTGATAATGAACAGTAAACTAGAAGGTAGTTATTTTCCATTTCCGGATGGGAAGTTTTTTATAGGTATAATAATTATAACGGTATCATGTATTGCTAAATTTGGTATGTGGTTAGGCCAACACATTAAATAATCCCCAAAACAAAACGAATAGGCAGGTGGTGACAATGTAGAGATGGCAGATAAGGAAGTCGTAAGAAAAGAGTATGAAACTGGAAAGCATACTTTTAAGCAGCTGGCAGATAAATTTAATATAAGCCAGGGAACCATAAAAAGTTGGGCTAAAAGAGATAAAGATAATGGGCAACCATGGAAAAAGGTTGCAACCAAAACAAAAAACCAAAATAAAAAGGTTGCAACCAAAAAAGAAGTTGCAGAGAAGAAAGTTGAGCCTATGTTTGAGGAAGTTGAGGAGGTATTAAATAATCCTGAACTTACTGATAAACAAAGGCTTTTTTGTATTTATTATTCCAAGCGATTTAATGCCACTAAAGCCTATCAGAAAGCATATGGATGTGATTATATAACAGCTAATACCAATGGACCTCGATTGCTTGTAAATGCTTGTATAAAAGAAGAAATACAAAAGTTAAAACAAGGCAAACTTAACAGAGCAATGCTAAGTCCAGATGATATATTCCAGAAGTATATGGATATAGCTTTTAGTAATATGACCGACTATGTTTCATTTGGACAAAAAACTATGACTATAAGAGATAAAAAAACAGGAGAGCCTCTATTGGATAATGAAGGCAATAAAATAGAATATCAATACAGTTATGTTGATTTCAAAGAATCCAGTGAGGTAGATGGCTCCTTAATAAGTGAAGTTAAGCAGGGCAAGGATGGCGTAAGTATAAAACTCCATGATGCCATGAAAGCCCTTGACTGGCTGTCAAAGCATATGGATATGGCTACTGAAGAACAGAGGTTGAGGATGGAAAAACTTAGAGCTGAGATTGAGAAGGTTAAAAGTCCTGACGATAACAAACCTATAGAAATAATGATAAAAAGAAAAAGTGATGAATAATGCTTATAGAAAAAGAGGTAAATCCCAGTTTTGAAGATTTTATTTTTGATTGGGACCATAAATTCTACTTTTTAGTTGGAGGGTATGGAAGTTCCAAGAGTTATCATGTGGCCTTAAAGCTAATCCTTAAATTATTACAGGAAAAAAGAACTGCCTTAGTAGTTAGAGAAGTATTTGATACTATAAGGGATAGCTGCTATTCACTTTTAGAGGAAATAGTAATAGACATGGGACTTGACACTAGAATTAAATTTACAGCTTCACCAATGCAGGTTAGGTTTCCTAATGGCTCCAAAATAATATTTAAAGGTATGGATAAACCTTCAAAGCTAAAGTCTATAAACAATGTTTCTATAGTATGGATTGAGGAATGTTCAGAGGTGAAATATGAAGGATTCAAAGAACTTTTAGGACGTTTAAGACATCCAAGCTTATCATTGCATATGATACTTTCAACTAATCCTGTAAGTAAGGATAACTGGACATACAAGCACTTCTTTAAAAATGAAAAGAAAAAAACATTCATACTTGATGATGAGGAGCTTTACAAAAAAAGAATAGTTGTAAGAAATAACACTTATTATCATCACTCACTGGCAGATGATAATTTATTTTTGCCCAAAAGTTATATAGAGCAGTTAGAAGAATTAAAAACTTATGATATTGATTTATATAGGATAGCCAGAAAAGGCAGATTCGGTATAAATGGTAGGAGGGTACTCCCTCAGTTTGAAGCTAGGCCACACTATGAGGTGCTTCAAGCTATAGGGAATATAAAGAATCCGATTAAAAGAGTTGGGTTCGACTTTGGTTTTGAAGATTCTTATAATGCTCTATTAAGGCTAGCTGTAGATGATAAAGAAAAGATACTTTATATCTATTGGGAATATTACAAAAATCAAATGACAGACGATAGAACTGCCATTGAAATAGCTGAATTTAAAAGTACTCAAGAACTTATTCGTGCTGATGGTGCAGAACCTAAAACAATCAAGTATTTCAATCAACAAGGGTTCAACATTAGAAGAGCTAAAAAGTTTCCAGGGTCAAGGCTGCAGAATACCAAGAAGGTTAAAAGATTCAAGAAAATTATATGTTCAGAGGATTGTATTAATACCGTAGATGAATTAAAGGATTTGACTTATGCAGTAGATAAAAATGGTGAAATTATAGAAGATGAATTTAACATAGATCCTCATACTTTTAGTGCTATTTGGTATGGCCTTGATGGATATGAGGTTGCTGATATTAAAGAACAAAAATATGCAAATAGTGTTTATGAAAAAGGAAAAGGTGTTATTAAAAATACATCCACAGACCCTTACAATAGGAAAGGAGGTTCGGTATTTTAGTGGAAAGCAGCGAAGAAAGACAAGCAAGGACAATAAGAGATACTTTGCTAAATCTGCCCGACAATGAAATAGAAGAGAGAAGGAAAGTAAGAAGAGATTATATCTTTTATAAAGGAAAATCTATAGATTTTGAGAGAGCTAAGAATGATCCTATATTATATGGTCAGAACTGGCCGACAGATGATAATTGCGATTATAAACCTACTCAAGATATAAGAAATAAGGTTAAGCCTCTTCTTAAAAAACAGGCAAGGTGGATGTTTGGGAAGGAGCCTACCCTAATATTTAAACCAGATGACTTTAAAGACAAGGATAAGTGTGAGGATTTAAGAAAATTTGTAGAGGATATTTTTGAAAGTAATAATTTTTGGAATAATACAAGAAAGGCTTTTTTAGAATCTACCGTAAAAAAGAGGGTACTGCTTAGAGCAGAAGCCAACCCTGGACAACCTTTAGTACTTAAGTATGAAACTATAGAAAATTTTTATTATAAAGAAAAGAATGGAGTTTTATTAAAGGTTGTGTTCTTTGAAGAGGATGAACTTAATGTATACAGGGAAGCTGATGCAGATAAGATTTACTACCTTCATACTTATTACTATAAAGTCAATGAAAATTCAAAAGAAAGGCAGGCGTGGTATAAGAAAGAAACCTATAAAAATACAGACCTGCAGGAAGGACTTACAATAGATATTGACACTGGATTTACTGCTATACCCTGTTGGCTTATTAAAAATGGTGGAGAACTCAATGATTCCTTTGGTGAAAGTGATGTTACTGAACTAGAAGATGCCCAGAACCAATATAATAGGAGAATATCTGATTTTGCAGATGCATTGAGGTTTCAACTATTTGGTTCGGAGGTTGTGATTGATGGTGATGAAGATGATGTAAATAAATTTACTATAGCTCCTAATGCACTCCATGCAGTAAAAACCAGAGATGAACTCTTAGAAAGTGGAAAACAAGCTGCAGTTCAAAGAATGGAATACAATATAGGAAATTCTGATGCAATAGAAGCTTACCTGGACAGGACAGAAAGGGATATGAATTTTGCACTGGATATGCCTAAATTATCGGATTTAAACAATATTCCCTCTGCTAAGGCTATGATTTATCTTTACAATGATTTGATAGCTAGGTGTGAGGAAAAATGGAATGACTGGGAAAGGCCCTTATTAGCATTAATCAATTTTATTATTGAAGTAGCTCCAGTATGTTATAAGGGCATATTTAACTTTGAATGGTTGAGTATAAAGTATACAACCATCTTCAAGCATAATTACCCTCTCCCTTCTGATGATGATGAAAAGAAAAAGACTGCCATTTCAGAGGTTGAAGCTGACGTAAGGTCGAGGAAATCATATATTAAGGAATTCAGTGACGAGGAAGATGATGAAAAAGCTTTTAGTGAGATACTTGAGGAGAAAACACAGTTGAGTAATGCAGAGGATTCATTTACTGAAGGATTGAATAATGAATTGAATAATAATGTTGATAATAATTTAAACACTGGTGAATAGTTATGAATGAATATGAAAAAAGAGTTCTCCATGCAAGAAAAGAATTTATTGCCCTGAATTTTCAGCAGGAAAAAGAACTTTTTAATATTTATAAAAATGCAGGGGATAAACTTATAGATGAAATCTTAAGCATGCCAGATTCCAGGACTAGAAATCATAAAACAGAACAATATAAAATAATTAATGAGTACAGGGCAGAGCTTTATTATAAGCTCAGTAAAACAATTGAAAATAATATCCGAAAAAGTTCTGACATACAAAAAGGCGTACAGCTTAGCTTTGTAGATATGATTTCACCTGATGAAGCCACAAATAAAGCTTTAAAGAGGACTATAACCAAGGTGTCAAGTGATACTGTAAGGCAGCTTATAGCAGGAAATTATTATAAAGATGGTAAGACATTAAGTAGAAGATTATGGAATATAACTGGTGACAATGGCAGTAAGGTTGACATGATTATAAAGGCCAATATAGCCAAAGGTGCAAATGTTAAGGAGCTTGCTGCAGAGTTAGATAAATATGTTAATCCTAAAAATAGGATTACAGCTAAAAGTTTTAAAGCTGGAATAACAAATAAAATATCTTACCAGGCTCAAAGGTTGGCCAGAACCTCAATTACACATGCACAAACAGAGACATTAATACAAAATGCAATAAAGAATCCATTCTGCAAGGGGCTTAAGTGGAATTTGAGTGCCAGTCATTTTTTACGTATGCATGGAAAAACCGATATATGTGACTTTTATGATGGCAAAGTATTTAAACCTGAGAATCTACCACTACAGCACCCAAATTGTTTATGTTATATGACGGAAGTTATTGAGGAAATAGACAAATGTATTGAAACTATGAAAGACTGGAGTAAAGATAAAGTTAGTCCTGAAATTAAATCTAATATAGATGAATGGGTTGATAGTAAAAAGTATCCTGGTATTCAAACCAAGAGTAATTATAATACTGATACCGGAACAATTGATATAGAAGTTAGGGAAGGAAAGTCCACTGTTGATTCTGACGAACTGGAGAAAATACAAAATTATAAACCTCCACTGGCTAAGAGACACAGACTTCAATCAATAGGTAGAAATTCTAATCCAAAGGATAAGACCACAATAATACTTCCATATGTTGATTACAATAAAGATATTGAAGATATAAAGAAAGGACTGTATAATAAAGTAAATGATACCTTTGAAGTTAACGGAAGAGTATATGGCTATCATGGTGATAGATTTTATCCTATAAGTGGTGATGGTTTCATAACATTAGACAGGAATGAATATAAAATATTAATTAAGATGAAAACTGAAAGTAAAAACCCGAGACTTAGAGAATTTTTAATGAGAATGGGGACCACAGAAGAAATAATCCAAAAAATATCAAACATTTTGAAGGCAGGTGAAGGGAATGATGGATAGTAGAGAACTTTTTAGTAAAAGAAAATTAGCAGATGATGAATTGATAAGAGCAGCAGTAAAAATATTAAAAGTTGAGACTAAAGATGTGTTAATAGTTAATGAAGTCAATGACTGGTTAAAAAGAGATAAGCAATCCATTGTTTTCGAGTATACTGGACTTCTTAATGAAGAAGATACAGATGATTATATTGGCTATTATTACTATAACATATATTTTTATAAAGACGAATTTCTAAGTAGGTTAAAACAATTGGAAAAAGAATTTAATACAGAAGTAATTGTTACGATTTAAAAAGCACTTACTAAGTGAAAATAGTAGGTGCTTTTATTGTGCTTAAAATTAAGGGAGGATGAAAATGAAAAATTATATAATTTGGTTAAAAAGTGGTGAAACCATACGAGGAATTGCTAATGAGAGTACTTTGAGAACACTGGAATGTGATTTTTTATATACTAGGAATAAAATAAGGATATTCAATAGAGATAGAATCCATTCATTTAGAGATAATGAAGGAGCTGTGTTTTTAAATCTGAATAGAATTGAAGCTATATTCATTAGTAAGTGAGGTGAAAATAAACAAGTAGGATTTAAGTCTTAGAAATAAGGCTTTTTATTATGTTTAAAATAAGGAGGGATTGTTTTTGAATATACCTGGTAAAGTTAAAATTGGAGGATTTATATACGAGGTTTTAGAAATAGAAAATTTATGTCGTGACAGGAGAAATCAAGGAGAAAGTTGCAATAATGATTTAACAATTACATTGGAAAAATCTTTACCTCGGCCTGTAAAAGAATCTACTTTTATACATGAGATAATAGAACAATTAAATGATGTATACATGATTAATTTAGAACATAAGCAGATTTATGATTTAGAAGCAGGAATTTATGCCTTCATTAAAGATAACCCAAATGTATTCAATGAAAAGTCAATTCAGAATACTATAGGTATTGGTATAAAAATAGATGATGATATAGCAGTAGATGATTTAGTCGATAAAGCTACTAATAAATTTGTTACAGAGTTTAGAAAGACACTACAAGATATTAAAAAGTAGGTGAGATAAGTGTTTAAGATATATGTAATTATAGCGTTAATTTGTTACTTGAGCATGATATTAACAGTTGTAAGGTGTTTAATTATTGAAGATAAAATTGTAAAGAACAATACTAAAAATAATGAATCTAATAAAGAGTGGAAATATAATATCATTAGATTCATACTTATGGGAGCAGTACCTATACTTCATATATTCATAGGTGCTTTTTATTTGTATACTTCATTGATAATGGATGGAAGAGATCTTGTAGAATTATTTGAAAACCAAAATTGAGAAAACATGAGTCTTAATCAAGGCTTTTTTATTTTGCAAACAGTAAGGAGTGGAACTAATGGACAAAGATAAAATAAATACCGAGTTAGATCAACAAATAGAAAACCTGGCATATTTAAAATCGTTGGCAGATGAATATCTGGATAATGAGGACATAAAGCCAATTGAATATTTAAATATAGTTGCTGGACTATATAAATTAAAATTTGATTTACTAAAAATTAAGTGGAAAGTTTAAATGGGTAAAGTTACTCATTTAATAGAGAAAAACAAGGAGGATTAAAATAATGCCAAAATTAAGTGAAATATTAGGAGATTCATTTACACAAATACCAGAAGATCTCCAGAAAAAATACAAAGACATAGATTTGGTAGATAGTACTGACTATGTGCCAAAATCTAAGTTTGACCAAGTGGATAGTCAGGCTAAAGAATATAAGAAACAGGTAGGAGAGAGAGATAAGCAAATTTCAGACCTAAAGGAACAGTACAAAAATGTTGATGGGTTAGAAGCCAAGGTTACTGAATTGGAAGCTATTAATAAAACTCAGAAGGAAACCCTTGAGAAACAACTGGCAGATACAATTTTTAATAATGCTTTGGAGAAAAGCTTGGATACCTATAGCGTTAAAGATAAGAAGTTAGTTATGGCACTTATTGATAAAGACAAGCTTAAGGTTGATGGAGATAACATCATAGGCATTAAGGAACAGATAGAACCACTTCAGAAGTCCCATGAGTATTTATTTGAGAAACAAATTAATGGTACCAGTTCTTTTGACACTGGAGGTGGAGATTCGAAACCAGGTGATGTAACCAATTTTGCAACAGAGTTGGGCAAAAGAAAAGCAGAGATTTTAAAGGCAAAGGGATTACAAGATTTTGCTAAATAATAAAAAGGAGATGTGAAATATAATGAGGCAATCAAGTTATACATTAGGTGCAAAACAAAACAAGTTAAGATTAATTGCAGGGGATCATTTTATATCGCTTCCATTAAAAATAAGAAAAGGTGATGTGAAAACATTATTAGATTCCAATGAGGTACTATTAGCTGGAACTCTAATAACTGAAGATGGAAAGCCGGTAACTTCAACTACCACAACTACAGATGCATGGGGAGTGGTGTATCAGGATGTCAGCTTTAAAGGCTCTATGTCACCTACAGCAAACGCAGATGATGCTACAGAAGTAGTACCGATATTTGTGCATGGAGCTCTATATGAATCAGCAGTTAAATTTAATGCAGATGATGCCATTAAGGCTGTAGAAAAAGCTGCATTAAAACTAATTATCTTTGGAGAATAGAAGGAGGAATTTAGGACATGAACTTAAGTGATTATATAAACTCAAAAAACATTGCCCTTTATGTTAAAGAACTGCCTGCAGAAGCTACAGTTGATAAAGTATTGTTTCCGGCAAAGAAAGTTACTGGAACTAAACTTGAGATGGCCAAAGGTGCTAAGAAAAAAGCAGTTGCTTTAAGGATGAGTACTTTTGATGCTGCTACAAAAATGAGGGCATTAAGTGCAGACTTGACAGTAAAGTCAAGAGAAATACCTTTCTTTAAAGAGGGTATGGGAATTGACGAGACAACAAGAAGAGACTTACAAAATGCAATTGGTGCCAATAACGAAAACTTTGTAAATGCTTTGTTAGACCAGGTATTTGAAAACTATGCTAACTTAGTAGATGGAGCAAACATAAATGCCAAGAAAATGAGAGCCAGCGTGATTCAAAATGGGGTATTGAATTTTATCTCTAAAAATGGTGATATTGTAGTTGACTATGGAGTTCCTGAAAATCATAGAGAAGTATTAACTGCTGATGATAAATGGACAAATCCTGATGCTGATATAGTAGGAGATGTGAGAAGATTTCAAAAGGCCATAACGGATGATCATTATGCAAAACCAACAGTACTTTTGTTAACCGAAAAGACATTTGATAGTACATTTTTGGTTAATAATGTAATTACTAATCATATTAAGAATAGCAACTTAAATACTTCTTTGATTTTATCTCAGCAAGATTATATTAATTTTGCTAAAGAGAGACTGGGATTGACAGTGATTTTCTTGGAAGACACTACCTACATTCCAGAAGAAGGGGCGGAGGCAATCCCATACTATACAGACGGTAAAATTACCCTCATGAGTGGTACAACTCTTGGAAATACTGTCTACGGTACAACACCAGAGGAATTTGACAAGCAAAGTGGATCAAGCAAACTTGATACTTATATAGTTGATACAGGAATTGCAGTTACTACAATGGTTAAAGAAGACCCGGTAACTGTGGACACCAAGGTATCTGTAATGCCTATAGTTAGCTTTGACAGGGCAGATGAAGTATTCTTTGCAACAGTATATTAATTGGAGTAGTTCAAAAAGAGCTGCTCTTTAATTTTTATTTAAGAAAGGATGGTTTAAAAATGGCTAAGAAAGATGCAAATACAACAGAAAGAACATTTAAGGCAAAAGCAAGACAGTTCATTAAATATGGTGGGGAACATTTGAAGGAAGATCAGGAATTTGAAGTAAAGGAATCAGATGTAGAAGAATTAAGTAAATATGCAGATATAGAAATCCCAAAAGAAGCTGAAACTCCTCCGGCTACTCCACCTAATGGAGAAGGGGAAAAGGCAGGAAGTCAGGCAGGTGTATAGTTATGACATTTACACCTTTAGAGATATTGAAGGTAAATCTTAATGAGAGTCAGTATCCAGTATTTACAGATGAAGAACTGCAAAATTTACTTGAAGTAAATGACAATAATGTCCTTAAAGCCAGCTGGAGAGGTTGTTTAATGAAAGCAAATATGGAGAGTAAAATAGTGGTGGGACCTGTAACAATAGAAAATGCGGATCCCGACTATTGGAATAACCTAGCTTCCATATATCAGGCTGATTATTTATCAGAACAGGCTGCATTAAATCCAACCGTAGTAAGAGGCTATAAAACTTCCATGAGAAGAAGTGATGGTGCATAATGCCGAAAATAAATCCAAATAAGATTATAAATGCAATCAATAAGGCCATATCAGTGAACCCAACTATTATAACTTATACTAAGACTATTAACGAAGAGGTTGATGGTGCATTTGTAGACAATGAACCAGTTAAGAAAACTATAACGGTATTAATTTATATTGGGACAAATAGTAATTCGGTAAACATCAATATAAATTCAGGAACTCAGGGAACTTCTTATATAAGCAGATACAAAATGATTGCTGACAAGGATGCAGAATTGGATGTTACGCCTAAACAATCTATTGAATTTACAAGTAATGGCGATAAATTCAATGTAAAGGCTGCATATCCTATAATAATCAGTGATATAATCTGTGGCTATGAGTGTGATTTGGAACGTATAGATTAAAAGGTGTGGTTATATGGGATTTAAAGTTAATGATTTCATAGAAAATAAACTAAATGGAATGTATGGGCTGCTTGACAATAAAATAAAACCCATGCTGGTTAATGAGGTCAAGTCCAACGCCTACTGGAAAGACAGAAGTGGAGATGCAAGAAGGGGTATAAAAGGCAGTGTAGAAGGTTCAGGACGAAAATATACTTTGTCTTTGATTCCAAGTGAAGAATATGGAGAATGGCTGGAAGAAGGTACTGGAATATACGGACCCGCAGGAAAGCCTATAGTACCTGTAAATAAGAAAATATTAAGTTGGGTTGATGAAGATGGAAACAGACATTTTGCCAAGTTGGTAAAAGGAATAAAACCTATGCCTATTATAAAAGATACACTTAAAAATAATAAGGACAATATAGCAAATAAAATAATTGAATATTGGAGTGAATAAATTATGGGAGGATTGATAATATGAGTGAAAATCAGATTAAAAATGAAGAAGAATTAAAATTAGCTGATATAGAAATAGAATATGACATTGATAAATTATTAGGGAAAATAATTATAGATGGAATTGATCATTCAAAAAAAGTAAAAAGCGTTGATTTTTCAATGGACGCACGAAATATACCTGTGGTGAAAGTTGAATTCTACGCAGAACATTTAAAAATAAAAGCTAATGCAAAGGTAGAAAAACAATGCGTGACGGAATAAGAAAAAAACTTACTGACAGTATTCCAGAGCTTAAAAAATGTTGTGAACCTAATATTCCCACAAGAGATACCCCGAAACCTTATGCAGTAGTTCTCCAGGGTAATGATACCGACAGTGGAGAGGTAGTTGGATTTAAAAGAACTATAGAAATATGGATATATGAGAAAAGAACTACCTTTAAAAATCTGGATTCACTGGGGGACAAAGTAATCAAGGCTCTTAATATGCAGGTAATAGAAGATACAAAAGCAAATGAAACTTTTACCTGTATTTTTAATGGTACCATAGGACAGGATGTTGCAGATGTGGAATGGCAGGCCATAGCAAGAGGACTTCGGTTTAATGTCATAGCTCTACATGAGGAGGATGAAGTCAATACCGATACATGGCTTGATGCATTATATGACTATACAAAAACTATTACAGACTATACAGTATATCTTAATAATTGGAAAAAGAATTTTCAAGTGCCTTCTATTTTATGGAGGGTAAAGAATCAAAAGAAGGAAAGAGAAAATTACGCTCTTGTAAAAGAGACTAAAACTCTTGTATGCCACATTGTCAGTAATAATAAAAATCAAGTTAATAAATTATTAGATGATATAGAACATAATCTTATTGATGATTTTAAAATACCTTTGGATTTGTTAGATAGGCGATACCTTACTGTAGAAAGTATTAGTGAAGATAGGGAAGCAGATATGTTAGGTGTAGGCCAGCTAACTGTTACTTTTTTTAGGAGGAAGATGATAGAGAAAAATACACCAACTATAAATAAAATTTATGGAAGGAGAAAATAAAGTAGGTTAATTAAGGAGGGATAGATTTGGAAGATAATACAATACAAAAAGAATACATTCCGACTGATGAAAAGATGGAACCAGAGAATTTATCTACTAGGGAAGGTTTGGAGGAAACTACAGTTATAGAAGTAGAAGAAGTTAAGGCTAATCAAGAGGAAAAATTGGCGTTAAAAGAAGAAGCATATGACATACAAGATTTTATAAATAATTGTAAGGCACTTGGTTACAGGAAAGAAGTAATCTCAGGTGCTTTATTTAATTGTGAAAAAACAAAGATGACTAAAACAGAGCTTAAAGAAAGAATTAAAAAATTCTTAGGAAAGAAGGTAGAATAGTATGGCATCTGGATATTGGA
This sequence comes from Clostridium kluyveri DSM 555, assembly GCF_000016505.1. Taxonomy (NCBI): domain Bacteria; kingdom Bacillati; phylum Bacillota; class Clostridia; order Eubacteriales; family Clostridiaceae; genus Clostridium; species Clostridium kluyveri. The sequence continues at coordinate 3,331,730 of NC_009706.1, read as the reverse complement.
GCGAGACAGATAAACCAATAAGACCGGGATTTTATAATAGGTTTAAAGCTATAGCTTTATCACGTATACAGCAAGGCAAAAGGGGTATTATTGCAATGCCTGTAAAAGCCAATTGGGGACCAGTTGGAACGGTAATATCAATAACATCTGAAAAAGAATTAATTACAAGTTTCGGGGATGATGTCAGCTATACTGCATACAGACTTGGAAGGTTGGTATTATTAGGGCAGCCTAAAGAACTTCTTTTGTATAGACTTGCGGATGGAAATGAAAAGGTATCTACAATAACATTAAAAGATACAGCTGAACCTTCTGGAGATGTATTAAAAATCAATACGAAATATCCTACTACAAGAAAATTCAACGTTACTGTGAGAGATAATATTGTAGATTCATCTAAGAAAGATATAATCCTCTATGATGAGGCGACTCAAATATATTCTTTTACAGCACTTTCTGGAACAATACAGGAAATGGTTGAATCAATAAATAGCAATGAAGAGAATCTGTGGATTAATGCTGAAAAAATTGCAGATGGCAACGGTACTTTGGCAAGTATATTAAATCAGCCATTAACAGGTGGCAATGATGGTGCAGCAGCAATAACAAATGATAAATATATTGACGCTATGGCAGCATTTGAAGGTGTAAAATTTAATGGATTTGTATTGGATGGAATAATAGATTCAGCCCTTCAAACAAGTGTTAAATCATGGGTTGAGAAAAACAGGAAGAATGGAAAGAAAATAAGAGCATATGCCGGTGGTGGGTTAGATGAGACAATAAATGAGGCTAATGCTAAATCACGAAGTTTCAATTATGAGGGATTCTGTTATATTGGTGCAGTTGGAGGAGTATTGGATGGAATAACATATACTCCGGCAGAAACAGCATGTTATATAGCAGCACTTGGAGAAGGTCAAAGTCTTAAAGAAAGCTTGTGTAATGCTAAAACCATATTTAATAATGTGACTAAAAACTTAACTGATGAGGAAATTAAAAGTTCATTACAGGCAGGTACTATGATTCTAAGATACGATAATGGCGAAGTTGTAGTAGAAGATGATGTAAATACCTTAAAGTCTTATGGAACAGACCAAAGTGAAACTTTAGGATATTTACGAGCTATTAAATTTATAGATGCAGTAGATGAAGATACTAGCTCTACAGGTAATCAGAAATATATAGGAAAGATAGGCAATGATAGAACAGGACAGGTTGCTGTATTGGCATCTTTGAAACAGTACTTTGAAACTTTGAATGATTCTGGTCTAATAGATAGTAATTTTACTGTGGAAATAGATGAAGAACTTCAAGCGAATGCTAAAAATGATGAGTTCTTCTGGATGTGGGATGCTAAATATATAAATGTGATGAAAAGAATTTATGGTACAGGATATATAAGATAGGAGGGATAATATGCCTTTAGATTCAAGCAGAACTATTCACAGTAGATATGGAAAAATACTTATGGATGGGGTTGAACAGACAAATGTAAGTGAGTGTACTGCAAAAGTCGCACTTGATAAAAAAGAAATAAATGTAGTTGGAGATGAGTGGACTAGGTATAAGAGAGGTACTAAAAAAGGTACTGGTAGCTTTACTGGATATCATGTAACGTCAGATATGATAAAGAGAGATTTTAAGCGATTTGAACTTATCGTAGGACTTGAAGATCCAGAATCGTATGGATATGAGAGCATAAGATTGTTGAACTGTATGGCTGATGAAGTTAACCTTATTGATTTAAAGGTTGGGGATTTAGTAATGGAAGAAAGTCCTTTTACATTTGAAGGTTATGAATTAACGGATGCTATTGAGGCAGATTAATGTATATAAATTCCCCTTATTAGCAAAATATGCTATAATTTTATTAATATTTTGTTAATAAGGGGAGATGGGAAGTGCAGAAAAAGAAGATTTTAAAAATAGGAATTGGAGTTGTTTTAATAATTGTCGTAGTGTTTGCAACAATGTTTTATAAAGCATATAAATATGTTAAAAGAGAAAATGAAGCACATCAAATAGCTAATATTGTAAAAAGAATGGATGATTTGCGACAACTATATGATATTAATAATGAAAATGTAATTGACGAAGAAATTAAGGAATGTGATAAAATACTTGAAGAATTACATGAAGAAAATTCTTCAGGGAATATATCTGATGAAAGCTTGAAATCTATAATGGATAATTCTATTAGTGCAGTTGAAAATCATAAGAAATCATTAAATGCTTTTAAAGATGGAGATATATATACATTTTCTGAATTTTCTAAGAAGTCAAATGAAAATGTAGCACAATTAAATAATGAATTAGAACGATTAGGTTTTAGTAAAGAAAAATCATCCACAAAGGACAATCGGTCAATTAGTAAATCGAACAAAATCGACTGTAATTATTCTGATAAAGAATTAGAATTGATGTATGCTACACCCGATAAATATATAGGAAAGCTACTAGAGTTTACTGGAACTATTGCAACTGACATGGGAATAGATCAATCTAATGATGAAGAATTACTTAAGCTATATAGAGAAAGTAATATTGAGGCGATTGCAATAAAAATTAACAATACGGATGTAATTGTAACAATGATATATCCTAAAGATAAAATTAATTACAAAACGTGGATAAAAGGGGCTAAAGTTACTGTTAAAGGGTATATTAAAGAAATAAAAGAAGATAGAGGAACAAGCATTACACTTTCAGATAACCCTACTATAGTTCTAGTTGATTAACTTTTCTGAAAAATAAAATAATAATAGCAATAGGGACAATAGCAGTAGTTACTTTGAAAATAAACATAGTAACTACACAGAAGAGGAAAAAATAAAGCTTAAAACTATATATAAAGTTCTTGCGTTAAAATTTCACCCTGATATGGACGAAGGTAATAATGAAATGATGCAGTTAATTAATAAATTAAAAGAGGATTGGGAAATTTAAAAGCTAATCCTCCTTAATAACTTAGAATAATTTTCTAATACCCCTCCTTGACATTTTGATAGTTTGATTGTATGCTATAAATGTTAGGAGGTGGTATCTACGAAAGGTGTTACTATAAGATTTTCAGATGAATTGCATACAGCCATGAAATTAAAAACAGTAAAAGAACAAATTACGATACAAGACTATATTATTAAATTAGTAAAGAATGACTTGCGATTTAATGAAAAAAACTCAAAGTAAAAAACGCCCGTTCTTCCGACCAAAGAATACACGAGCGTTTTACGCAGAGACTGCTCTCTGTGAAATATTATATCATAGGGAATAGTCTCTTTCAAGAAATCAAAATTTGAAAGGGTGTATATGATATGAGCAATGAATTAGTTCCAGTAACTTATAATAATGAAAGAATTTTAACGACTAAACAGCTTGCACAAGTTTATGAAACTTCTACAGATATAATAAATCAAAACTTTTCTAGGAATAGTAATAGATTTATAGAAGGTAAACATTATTTTAAGTTAGAAGGAGAGAAATTAAAAGCTTTCAAAAGCGAACCTTCAATTAGAAGGATTGTGAAATCCAATGTAAATAAGTTATATTTATGGACAGAACGTGGGGCTGATAGACATTGCAAAATACTTGATAATGACAAAGCATGGGAGCAATTTGACCATTTAGAAGAAACTTATTTTAGGGTTAAGGAAAGTAAAATACAAATTCAAAACTTTGATAACAAGTTAGAAAACCTACAGTTAGAACAACAAGGCTTAAAACTTGCAGTAGATTTATTAAAACCTAGCAAAGCATCTACAGTAAGAATGTTGAAGGATTTTAACAATTCACAAGGTTTAAGCACCGCATATCTTCCCGATTATGTGGATGATAAGGTTGGATTTTCTGCTACAGCATTATTGCAAAAATTTAATGTTCCTATGAATGTAAGGCAATTCAATACTCTTATGATAGAACATGGATTCTTAGAGAAAAGAACCAGACCGTCTACAGGTAAGAGGAAATTTAAAAGCTATAATCATATAATGGACAAAGGTTTAAAGTATGGCAAGAATGAAGTAAGTACAAAGGGCAGTGCTAGTCAAAGTCAGCCATTATATTACGAAGATACTTTTATAGAATTGGTAAACATATTGGCTCCCTTAAAGGAAGTGATATAATGACAGCAGTAGAAGTTAGGGAGCAGTTTGTGGGATTTACAGGAGATTATCTGGATAGAATAACATTAAAATCAAAAAACCTAGCAGAGAAAATAGACTTAGAACACATTACAGATTGTAACAAAGAGCTTTTTGTATCAGAAATGTATACTTTTATATCTGATTTGTTTGGAATATAAATAAAGCTTTAAAAGAAAATATAGAACCAATTTAGAATATTAGACAAGCACTTGCTGTAATGGCAGGTGCTTTTATTGTGCCTGAAAGGGGGTGAGTGCCAAATTATAGTGTTTTGAAATATCAGAGATAAAAATAAATTATTTAGGAGGAATTTAAAATGAAAAAAATGACAGATGAACAGATATTATCTATGAAAGAAGAGGATATTTTAGCTAAACTTATGGGGACTTATGAAGTTCCAACTGCTACAGTTTTTATAGAAAGAATGGGGATTCCTTTAACGCTAAAAGGATTAAGCGAAAAAGAAATAAGTAAAATTAGAAAGGAATGTACTTATAACAGAAAATCCAGAGGTGGTAAATCAGAGGATAAACTTGATGGAAATGAATTTGATGCAGGTTTAATTGTTGCTGCCACTACTAATTTTAATTGGAATGATTCTAAATTACTTGATTCAGCTAAGGCAAGTGATGGAAAACAGTTCATTAGAAAAAAGCTTCTGGCTGGAGAAATATCCGCATTGACAGATAAAATATTAGAATTAAGTGGATTTAATAATGAATTAGAAGAGATGGAAGATATAAAAAACTCATAGAGTTGGGAGGGAAAATTACTGCATTATATAATCTATTTGCAATGCATAATATACCTCCCGACTCTTTTTATGGAGTAGAAAGAAATGATATGGCAAGGAAATTGATTCTTGCCTTTTCTAATTATGAAGTGGAACAGCATAATAAAGCTATTGAAGAGGTCAGGAAGTGAATATTAATGGCCAATAAAGAGATTTATAGAATTGATATCGCAATAGGGGTTAGTGGAGATTCTGAAACCCAGGGGAAGCTTTCTGCTATGGAAAAAATGGCAGAACAAACAAAAAATAAGTTGAAGGCTCTGGATAAGATAAAAGCCAGCCCCAGTGCTAAATTGAAGGATGATGCATCAACAACTATTGATAAAATAAAATCTAGGACAGATAAATTAAATGCTACCACTGCTCAAGCCAAAGTAAAGGCAGAGGATGGGGCTAGCAAAGTTATAGATAAGATAGAAAACAAAGCAGAAAAATTAAATAGTAAAAGTGTTAAGCCTAAAATAGATGCAGATAATAAGGCAAGTAAAATAATTGAGGAAACTGAAACTAAGGCTGAAAAGTTAGATAATAAAAAGGCAACTGTCAAAATAAAAGCACAAGATGAAGCTACCAAAACCATTAATAATGTGGAAAGTAAAATAAATGGATGGATTAAAACCGGTGCCAAAAAGATAATATCTGTAGGAATAGCCGGAGTATTAGCCACAGGTGGAATTGGTCTTGGGACTAGCATAAAAACTTTTTCACAGTATGAGCAGGGTTTATCTAATGTAAAGGCAGTTACAGAGGCCACAGATAAACAGATGAAACAGTTAGGTGATACTGCCAAAAGTTTAGGGGCTTCAACTGCTTGGTCGGCCGTACAAGTAACTGAAGCAGAGGAGCTTTTGGGTCAGGCAGGCTTTAGTGTTCAAGAAACCATAACTGCATTACCAGGGTTGTTAAGTTTGGCAAGTGCCGGGAGCTTAGATTTAGCATCTGCAACAGATATAGCAAGTGGTACTTTAAGATCGTTTAGTTTAAATGCAAGTGATTCAGCACATGTGGCAGATGTACTGGCATTGAGTGCAAGTGCCACAAATAGTGATGTAACAGATCTTGGCGAGACAATGAAATATGTTGCACCGGTAAGTGCATCTTTGGGAATAAGTTTAGAAGATACTGCTGCAGCTGCTGGACTATTAAGTAATCAAAATATAAAAGGCAGTCAGGCGGGTACCATACTCAGACAGGCAATGGCAAGGCTTGCAAGTCCCACAGAGCAAGCAGCAGACGTAATGAAAGAGTATGGTATTAATGCATTTGATGCCCAGGGGAATATGAAACCTTTAAGTGGGGTTGTAGACAATTTAAATACCTCTCTTGGTAAATTAACAAGTCAGCAAAGGGCAGATGCTATAAGTACAATATTTGGTACGGAAAGCATGTCAGGTATACTTGCATTAATGAATCAAGGCGGAGAAAGTTTAAGTAGTTTAAGTCAGAAGCTTAAAGATGCCAAAGGTTCTGCTGATAAAATGGCAGAAACAAAGCTTGATAATTTAGCAGGACAATGGGAACAACTTACAGGGGCAGTGGAAACCGCACAGATTGAATTGGGTGAAAGACTGGCACCCTATGCTAAAGAGTTCGTAACCTGGCTTACAGGTAAGATGCCAGAGATAACTGATAGTGTAGTAAAATTTGTTGATTATATAAGCAAGAATACCACTACTATAAAAACTTTAGCTGCAACTGTAGTGGGATTAAGTGCAGCTTTTGCAGGATTTTCAGCAGTAGGAAAAATAGGAAATACTATTACAGGAATTAAAGGATTGGCAAGTGTGCTAAAAGGCGGCAAAGTAGCAGAGGAAACTGTTAAAGTAGCCGGGGGGCTTAGGAGTATAGGCGTTGTAGGCAGATTATTACCTTTAATATTGAATCCTGTGGGACTTGCTATAGCCGGAACTGCTGTGGTAGCTGGAACTGCAATAACAGCTAATGCTAATTTGATGAAGAAAAGTCTTTCTACTACCACAGAGGAATTAAGTACAACTGAAAAAATAATGAATAAATTAAATGGTTCTATTTATAAATCCAAAAAGGAAATGACCCAATTGGGACTTGTTTATGATGATTTTGGAAGTGGTGTATCCGATAGCTTTAAAGCTGCTGCACGAGATGCATCCAAGAGTTTATTGGAAATAGAAATGAATATACAAAGATTAGTTCGTGATGGTTCAATAGATGATGCAGATAACACACAGCTCAAAGGATGGGTAGATAAGTTTACCAATGAGGCCATTGAAGCTATAAGACAAAAGCAGTCTGAAATTCAGAGTGAGTTCCAGAAAACTTTTAGTCTTGATGGCGTAACAAGTGATGCAGAACAAAACGTTATGGATTATTTAAGTAGTTATTTTCAAGAAGGTGTTAATAAAGAACTTGCCATCAGAGATGAAATTTACAGTATTGGTGATAAGGCAATAAAGGATCATGGTGCAATATTAGATTCTGATATAAAACAAATAAAAGATAAATTAGCAGAATTAAAAGCACTTCAATTGGAATATGCTAATGCTGAAAGTGCTGGAGAACGAGCTTATGCTAGTAGTAAATTTACAAGCAAGGTCAAAGATAAGGCTGAAAGTACTGCTGGTACAGTAGCAGGAATTAAAGATGCAAGTCAACTGCTTCAGGATAGGGCAAAAGAATACCAGTCGCAGAGAGAAGAAGTAGAGGCTAATTACGATAAAACTATAGCGACAACCAAATATTTATTAAGTAGCCCAAAAATATCATCAGAAACTAAAACCAAATTAGAGTCTGGATTAAAGGAAACTACTACTGCAAGAGACAATACTTTACAAAAGATAGATGAAGGCTGGAAATCAGATATAGAAACTGTATACAAATATTATCCAAAAGCAAAAGGTCAAATCAACGAATATGATGGTGATATGTTGTCGGGCGGTGATATAACAGCACAGAATAGCCTTGACAAAATGAAAAACAAATATTCAGAGTTGAAGAATATCACTAAAAGTGGATTTTACGGTATCAGAAATTCAGCCACAGGTGAAATGAATGCTATGTATGTTTCGGTAGAGAAAAGTAGTGGAGATATTGTGGGGGCATGGAATGTTACTACACAAGAAATTGGTGCTTATACTACTGATATTAAATCGAAAGTTAAAGAATTAGGGAACGTTCATCAGAGTACGGTAGGAGGTGCTATAAAATATTTAACTGATATGCAGGCTTCGTATGATTTAGTAAGCAATAAGGTCGTTAGTTTTTCAGGTCAAGCAATAGGTCAACTACAAAATGTAAGCGTTGCAGCTGATGGAACTAGAACAGGAATATTAAATTTAAATGGAACCCCTGTTCAGATTACTTCAAATGCAGAAGGGCAGATTACAAGTATAACAGAAGTAGGAAATGCAGTTCAAAATATTCCACCTTCTAAAAATGTAACTGTAAGTACAAATGCCACTGAAGCAAAAGCCCCTGTTGACGGTTTGCTGGGTAGTTTAAGATCATTGGGAAGTAAAGTGTGGACAGCAACAGTAAGTATTTTTCAAAAGATTATTGGTTCTGGTGAGAATCCAGATCAAAAAGCTAATGGTACTAGTTATTTTTCGGGAGGTTTTTCAACTGTAGATGAAAGGGGATGGGAACTTTCACAAAATAAATCTGTACCGGTTCTAGGAAATTATAACGGTGATCCACTAGCCTATATGTCAAGAGGAACTAAAATACTCAATCATATGCAGTCGGTGCAGGATATGAAAAAAGAAGTTTCAAGGCAAGTTAATCAAAAAATGGCCAGCCAACCGAGTAAGGTACAATATCAACTTATTAAACCTCAACAGAAAGTTCAAGTTGCTGCAGTTGGAGGACTAAGTTTCGGTGATATTAATGTAAATGTAGGTAATGACCAGGACATTGACACCATAGTAATACAAGCCACAAAGAAATTTGCTACAGAATTTAGAAAGACGTTACAAAATTTGAAGAGGTGAGGATAGATGAGTAATGAAAAATTACAAGATGTGAATAAAGAAACGACTGCTTCTGAAGTACCAGCTCAGAAGCAGTTCCAATTTACTGAACATGAAATATTCTGTTTAGCAAGTCATTTACAAATGTATATAGATCGAGTGGAAAATAAACTTGAAGATTATAATCCATGTAATACATGCAAGTTTGTTAGAGATTGCTTTAAAAGTGATTTTATTTATTCAGATGTAATGTATAAATTAGTTCATATAACAGGTCTGGATTATCTTATTTGGGCACGAGTTATGAATACAAAACTGGAGCAACAGGAACAACTCAATAAAGGCGAGCTTGAATGTATTTATCGTCACTTAAAAATGTTTATTTTTACTTGCTGGGATAAGAAAAAGAATGTACCTGATGCATGTGTTGGATGCGGCCACTATTGCAGCGAAAACAAGCAAACCCTCAATCCATGGCCGGCATTTTATAAACTGTCTAATTTAATTGATACATCTTACTCAGGTGGACAAGGAGCATCTAAGTAAACAGGACAGCGTCCCCATCTATCTTTTGAAGGATATGGACAGTTTTTTACTTTATTGCAGAAATAAGAACCTTTTTTATATCCGGGCATTCCAGTGCCAGTCATATCAAATTTTATATAGTCAATGGATATACAATGGGGTTCATTTAAATAAGGACACTCAGAACTAAAATTATAGGTTAATGTTATTTGCATGTTCATCACCTCCTTTTAGGTGATAATTCTACAAAATAATATCAAAACCTTTGGAAAATAATGGGACAAGGGAGTGATTTTTTGGACTTTAGCAATATAGTTGATGTTATACAGGATGCATCTAAATCTGTACTAAATGCACTTGACAGGGTTGCCAACAGCAACTTTGATGTATACCTGACAAATACAAAGGATAGTGAAACTTTCCACTTTCCAGTGAATCCTCTAAGTCTTACGATAAACAGGGAGAAGAAATACAATACTGCGGATATTGTAGACATAGGAGAAATAGATATAAGTGACAAGGGTACTAAAATAAAGGAAATAAGTATGGAAACCTTAATTCCAGATGTCTATGAACCTTATTGCAGGTATACAGATATACCGGATTCCAAAGAAACCGTTGAAAAACTTGAAAAGTGGAAGGATCAAGAAGAACCTTTGAGGCTTATCATAACTGTAATAGGCTTTAACAGTCTTGTGAATCTAGCTGTCATGAATGAGGAGATAAGACCAGAAGGACTTAATAATAACAGGTATTTCACATTTACATTCAGGACACATAGGGATCTTAAAATAAGTCAGGTTGATTCCACTCTTCAAGATAATAGACAAACTACAGAAAGTAGTGGTGCAAAGTATTCACACAGAGAAGGAGAATGGATAATAGTTACCGCAGATGTTTTAAATGTACGTGATGGACCTGGTGAAAGCTATGGAATAAGGGGAACAGTAAAAAAAGATGAGTGCTATAAGATTGGAAGCATACAGGGTAATTGGGCAGATATATACTGGTCAAACCATGGCGGTTGGATTAATACTGATTATGTTAGGTAGGTGTTTATGATTGATAAGTATAATTGCAAAGGATAATTATAAAATTGGCAATTTAAATGAAGGCATTACTCTGCAGGAAAGCATAGATTCTATAGCATATGTGGCCACAGTCAAGCTCCTTGAAACTGAACAACTTCAAAGTATCCAGTTTGTTAAAGGTAATGGCATTGAAATATGGGACACTCCCTTTAATGGAACCAGTGATGTAAAGGTGTTTAAAGGTGTTGTATGGGAAAGGGAGCGAAACAGGAAAGAGCATTACCTCAATCTTGAGTGTAAGGAGAGAACAGTCTATCTTGAAAATTCAGAAGATGAATATTTACATCCAGAAGGACAGACTGCTACCCAGAGGATAACAAAGTATGCCAATGACTGGAATATACCTATAGGGAACTTTGCAGATACAGGTATAGGTCTTGCCAAAAACATATATAGAGGCGGCGACACCATATTAGATATGATATTCAAAGACCTGAAGGAGACAGCCCAAAAAGGCGGTAAACTCTACAAGGTCAGAATGCAGGAAGATAAATTGGACCTAGTGGAGATAGGTACAAATACTACCGTATGGAAATTAGAATCTATAGCAGAGGAAATAGAGGAATACAGTTCTCTTGAGGGTGCTGTAACCCAGGTAAAAGTTCTTGGGACTCAATCAGATGAAAGTTTAAGTCCTGTTATTGGTATCTATGAAAAAGAAACCAGGGGATATGGAACTTTGAGAAAGATAGTCCAGGATGATAAAGTGACAAATGCAGATGCAGCAAAGAAAAAAGCAGATTCTATATTTAGTACTGGTGAAGACTATATAAATATAAGCTGTGGTGTTGATATAAATACTATAAGGGCAGGGGATAAGGTAAGCCTTGATGGTGTTGAACTATATGTGGCAAGTGTTACACATACCCTTGGAAGCAGTGGAAAAATGGAACTGACTGTTGGAACAATGGATTATATAAGGAGGAAATTTTATGCGGGAGATACAGGAACTAGTTAGAGTGATGGAAGATAAAACTAATGGTTCTATAAATAGTGCTGTATCTGGAATTGGTGTTGAGTTTGGAAGCATAACAGAAACAGGGTTGCAATTAGATAATTTTAAGCATGAAATAACTGATTATAAGATGCTGGACTATTTGACCATGGATAAGGATTATTTCACTAATACTAATAGTGCAGGGGAAGATAGTCATTCACATAAAGTAGTAACACCAGATGGATTGAAACCTCTGAAAAGTGGTGACAGGGTATTGGTTGCCCAGGTAGGAAATGAATTTATAGTTATAGGGAGGGTGAGATAAATGCCTAATCTATTCCCTGATAGTTATTATACGGATGATACTGGAAGTAGTACAACTAACACTAATAATGGTATTGAGTATAAAGGCTCTTATAAATTTGACTTTAACAAGGGTGAGTTTGTGAAAAATCCTGATGGTACTGTAAAAAAGTGTGATGATCTGGAAGCTTATTCGCAGTGGTGCCAGATGGCACTTTTAACAGATAGGTATAAGTATATATATAGCAACTTATTTGGCCAGGAATTCTCTGATTTACAAGATAGACAGTACTCAAGGGATGCCATAGAGCTTGAAGTAAAAAGAATGACAGTGGAGGCTTTAATGGTGCATCCAAGAACTAAAGATGTTATAAACTTTACTTTTACGTGGCAGAATAACGGGGAATTGTATTATGAATACACAGTAGTTACAGTGGATGGTAATGAAGTTGGATTAAACAATTCTGTGAATGTGGGGTGATAATATGGCAGATGTTACAATGCCTGCAGTACCTGATTTTTTAAAGGAAGATACAGATACTATACATGCAAGAATGCTCTCTAAAGCTCCTTCTGATGTAAGTACAATGGAAGGAGATTTTTTCTGGAGCATTACAAGGCCGGTGGCAGAGGAAGAATACAAACACAGGCAGCTTATGATGGCTTTTATAAAGTTAGTGTATTTGGGAACTAGCTATGATGGATATTTAGACCTTGTAGGTGCTGCTATAGGAGTCATAAGAAAAGATGCTACCAAAACGAAGGATACAATAAAAATCAAGGGAGTATCTGGTACAGTCATTCAAAGTGGTAAAATAGCCAGTACAGTTTCAACAGAAGATAACCGGAGTATTGAGTTTGAATTTATTGAAACTAAAACCATAGATGATACCGGAATAGCAGAAGTTCAAGTTCAATGTACTCAAGCAGGAATTGTAGGAAATGTAAAGGCAAACACCATAACTATACTTACAACTCCTATAAATGGAGTACAAAGTATAGTTAATGACCATGATTTCACAAGTGGTACTGATGTTGAAAGTAATGATGATTATAAAAGGAGGATCTTGGAAAAATTGCAGAAACCGGAGACAAGTGGAAATAAAGCACAGTATAAGAATTGGGCAAAAGAAGTAACAGGGGTAGGAGATGCAAAAGTAACTCCACTTTGGAATGGAAATGGTACAGTAAAAGTTACAATTATAAATAGTAATAAAAAGGCAGCAGATAGTGAGTTAGTACAGAAAGTAAAAGACTATATAGATCCGGAACCAGAAGGAAAGGGAGAAGGCCAGGCTCCTATAGGTGCAGTTTGTACGGTGGTATCTGCAGTAGAAAAAGCAATGAATATAACAGCCACAGTAGTTCTTGCAAATGGATATACTTTGCAGCAGGTGCAGGATAATTTTAATGAAGCCATACAGAAATATCTTAGTGACCTGGCCTTTAATTCTACCTATATAAGTTATGCAAAAGTCGGAGGTATTCTATTAAGCACAGATGGAATAGTTGATTATGATAGTGACAGTTTAACTTTAAACAATGGAACTTCTAATATAGCTTTAGCAGATGAAGAGATACCAGTGGTAGGGACTATAAGTTTAGGGGTGTGATAAATGGCATATCCAGAAAGTATAGATAAATTTACAGAGAAATTAAATAAACTTGATAATAACACCTATGTAATTGAGGAAGAAATACAAGTTACAGATGGTGTATATGAAGGTGAACTCCAGCATGACAATGTAAGTTTGCCTTCTATTAATGTGTATACCGGAAGTAAATTAACAGGAACCAAGATAGAAAATGTTATAGTGTCAACTCCAAGCCTTACACCTTGGAAAAAGACAATTAAGATATTCTCAAGTGTATCACCTGTTTATATATCCTATCAGACACAGGGTGATACGGTTGAGGCAGAGGATATAAACAAGGTTCAGGACAGCATTGTAAATACTCAAAAGGAAGTTGACAGGTATAAATCTTCCAATGACAATAGGGTTACTGATGCCGAAAATAGGATTTCAACTGTTGAGAATAACAAAGCTGAAAAGACTTATGTTGATACCGAACTTAACAAGAGATACCTGAAATCTGAAACTTATACCAAGACTGAGACAGACCAGAGGATCCAAATGGTGGTGGATGCAGCCCCCGAAGCGCTGGATACCTTGAAGGAAATTGCAGATTCTCTGAATAACGATCCTGATTTTGCTGCCACAATTACAACTGCACTTTCTAAAAAAGTAGACAAGGTAGATGGAAAACAGCTTTCTGCAGAGGACTACACAAGCGAAGAAAAGGATAAGCTTGCAGGTATTGAGGACAATGCAAATAAATATGTTCATCCCACTACTCACCCGGGAAGCATGATAACAGAAGATGGTACCCATAGATGGAGTACAGATACTGAAAAAACTAACTGGAATGATGCAAACAGCAAAAAACATGTTCATAATAATTTGGAATTATTACAGACTATAACTCAAGCTTTAATAAATGCCTGGAATACTGTAAGTGATAAGTCAGATGTAGGGCATACCCATGATGATAGATATTATACTGAAACTGAAAGTAACAATAAATTTGCTACCAAAGATGAAATATCTAATGCAGGATACGGAGATATGTTAAAAAGTGTATATGATACTAATGGCAATGGCATTGTGGATAAGGCAGAGGACAGTAATACAGTTGGGGGTAAAAGTGTAAATGATTTTACAAAAAGAGTTATTTTAACGGGGCAATTGCAAAAAACCAGTTATAGACGATCTGTTATCGCTCTATGCGAACTTACTAATACAAATCCTAGATTAAATTCATACAGTACAGGTATTATCAGCTTTAAAAGAGGTAATGGTATTACAGAATTAACCTCTTTATATGTAGGAGCCGAGAAACTATATAATTCTTCTACTATGCATTATTTTGGTTTAGGACTAGGGAGAAGTCCTGATTTAATACGTCCCTGCACTTTTACCTATAACGGAAATGTATATGGCGGAATAGAATTTAAGTTTTCAAACGCTGAATCTAACCAGGTAGAATTTAATGGTTCTTCAACTTTTAACATATTTGGACTAGATTATTATGATACCCAAAATAATGTACCCCTTAATGAAGAAGTAGATAACTCATTGAATTTTGATACCACAATAAACAAACTGCCTAACTTATTATATAACAACGATAAAATTGCATTACAAAAAGATGTAGTTCCTAAAGGTTGTACATGGAACGACCTCAAGGGGGTGTAGTGAATGTATGGTACTGAAAAATATGGGACAACCGGATATTCACAAGAACAACAGATATCTGATGAAGAAATTAAATCTTACAAGCCTGATTTATTATACAGGCTGCCTCCTCATCTAAAGGAGATTCCAGAATTTAAGTCCTGGGGTGATGTATCAAGTTATGAACTTGGACTTTCTGCCTGGCAGGAAGAAGATATTCTAAACCAGTGTTTTATAGATACTGCAACCTGGGGACTTGTATTTTGGGAGAGTATATTTAGCATTCCCACTGACCTGAATAAATCTTATGAAGACAGAAGAGCAGTCATAAAAGCAAAACTAAGAGGTTCAGGCACTACTACAAGACAGATGATAAAAAACACCGCAGAAGCTTTCAGTGGCGGCGAGTGTGATGTAATAATGCATCCAGAGGACTACAGCTTTACAGTTCAATTTATAGGGATTAAAGGGATACCTAAGAATCTTGAAGATTTTAAACAGATGCTTGAAGATATCAAGCCTGCTCATTTAGGCTATTATCTCAAATATACTTATACAGTTTGGAATTTCTTAAAGGACAAAAACCTTACGTGGAATCAGGCCAAACCTAAGACATGGAATGATCTAAAAGTTTATGATGGATAGGAGGGAACTAAATGAAGACAACAGCGAATTTAGGATTTAAAAAGCCTGAAGGTACGGACGTAGTAAATATAGACGATTTAAACTATAATGCGGATATAGCAGATACTGAAATAGTAAAAAAAGCATCTTCTACACAAGACGGAAGAATGGCAAAAGAGGATAAAGTAAAACTTGATGGCATAAGTGCAGGAGCAAATAAAGTAGAGCAGTCTAGTACTAATGGAAACATAAAAATAAATGGAACAGAAAAAACAGTTTACACTCACCCTGGAAGTGGTACCAATCCTCATGGAACGACAAAGAGTGATGTAGGATTGGGAAATGTAACAAATGATGCACAGGTAAAAAGAACAGAGATGGGGACTGCCAGTGGAGTAGCAACTTTAGATGCAAGTGGGGTAAATGCACAGGCACCAAAGGCTCATACTCATACAAAATCACAGATAACCGATTTCCCAAGTTCATTACCTGCAAACGGAGGAAATTCAACAACGGTAAATAATCATACAGCAAATGGTACACCTGCAACTACAGAGAAAACTGATATTATTAAGATGATAAACGAGGTTTTTCAGTCTGGCACTAACGTAAAAGCTGATGCGATTAGTGCCGTTAACAGTAAAGGAGGCAGTTTAGGCAGTGATGCCACATGGGATGATATTATAGCTGCTATAAATGCGATAGCCAGAGGACAAGGAAATGCTGTGGAAAGTCAGGTACTTAGTGGAATAAAGTTCAGCAATTCAGATGGACAACTTAGAACAGGAACTATGCCAAATAAAGGAGCTGTAACTATAACACCTTCCGGTTCAGCACAAACTATACCTGCAGGATATCATAATGGTAGTGGAAAAGTAAGTGCAGTTACGGTTCCTGTAGCCAATGTTTTATCTGGAACAACTATTGCAGGACAGACCGGGACCATGCCGAATAGAGGGGCAGTGACACTTACACCAGGAACAGCCGATCAAATTATTTCGGCAGGATATCATAATGGTAGTGGTAAAGTTAAAGGTGAGCCAAATTTGAAACCTGAGAATATTAAAGAAGGAATTAGTGAATTTGGTATAATAGGAGCATTAAAAGAAAAACAAGATATATTCAATTATTTGTTAAATATACCTTCAGGATCTTCTTATAATAAATTAACTCCTATTGGTTTTGTAGAAGGAGAAGGTATGTGGTTTATGCAAGGAACAGGCAATGATGGAACAGCTATACTGCTTAATTCAAGTGGAACTGTTACAAAAACACTTACTATAGGTGGCAATGGCATGTTCTTTCATGCATCTAAAAACTATATTATGAGACAAACATATCCTGCTAAAACTATAGAAATAACCAATAAATCAGGAACGGTTATAACAACAATATCGACTACTTATTATGGAACAGGACTTTTGGGATGTATAAATGAATATCATAGTTTAATTTTCTTTATCCACCCTGCTACTTGCGATATTTATAATTTAAGTGGAACATTACTTTATAGCGTTACAGTTCCTAATATTAGCACTGGTTATAGTGCTAATTTATTAATACCTTGTAAAGGTGGAGCAATATTACTATTTGATAATGGTGAAAATACTTCTATATCTACGATTTCCACTGTAGGTACTGTTACTACACGAACCCTCACTAAAACCGATAGTAAAGAAAATAAAGTATATGGCGTGCTATTAAATGCATTAATTTAGGAAGGTGAGAAGTAAATGAAATATATAAAAATAAATAATTTTTGGAATCAATTTAATCAACCAGATTATAAAGGGTTAGATATAGATAAATTTATAGCCGGAAGTCAAAGGTGCAATTTATTTATAACATACTCTGTATGTGCAACAAATGAGGAATTAACATCATTACTAATAGATGTAGAAGAAATTACAGAAGAACAATATAAAATAGAGACTCAAAATATACAGAATATAAATCAACAGCCTAGTCAAAATGAAGTTTTAGCCCAAACCGTAGCAAATTTAACTCTCCAAAATGCAGATCTGGCAAGCCAGGTCGAAACACTAAGTCAAACAATTGCACAAATGCAATTAGGATAAGAAAGGATGATATAAATGAGTAAATATTTTAATTTTTGGAGCATGGTTTATAAGAATAGTTGGGTAAATTTAGATATGGTAAAACAGGCAACAAGTAAAAGTATTATAACTACAGATGAATTTAAAACCATAACCGGCCAGGATTATACAGAATAAACCACAAGGCAAAATAGGAGCTAGAGATAGCTTTTTTATTTTACCTTGAAATACTTATAGAAAGGAGTGAGAACATGGGAAAAAAGGCAAACATAATTGAAACAGGAGCAGTTGAGGTTAAAGTTACAGCGAACTGGGGAACTGGAGAAGCAACCCAAATGAATGATGATGCTGAACCAATAAAGAGAATATAAGGAGTTTTAGAAGGTCTAAGGCTTTTTTTAATGCTTAAAAATAACTAGATAGGAGGTTTAAAGTGGATCATCAAAGAGTTTTTAACCTATCTATAAGTACCTTTGGGGGAATTATGACGTTTATTTTTGGAGGTTGGGACATTTGCCTATATGTGTTAGCTGCTTTTATGGTTTTAGATTATGGTACCGGAGTATTTAGTGCCTATATAACAGGCAAGGTAAATTCTCAAACAGGCTTTAAAGGTATATTAAGAAAATCTGAAATTTTTGTGGTTCTAGCTGTAGGTACTTTACTTGACAGGCTCTTAAATGAGGGTACATGGATATTTAGAACAGTGGTTTGCTACTATTACATTGCAAACGAAGGAATCTCTATCTTTGAAAATTGCGGGAAGAGTGGACTTCCACTCCCGAAAAAAATAGTAGAAGCTTTAGAACAATTAAAAAATAAATAGGAGGAAAATCGTATGATTAAAGGAGTAGATATAAGTAATTTAAATGGTTCTATAGATATAAACAAAATTAAAAATGCTGGCCACAACTTTTTAATAGCCAAGGCCACAGAGGGAAGTACCTTTATAGATAAATTTTATAATGCCAATATTGCTAAAGCTAAAGCCCTGGGATTTATAACCGGGGCTTATCATTTTGCCAGATTTACAACCATAGCAAAGGCTATTCAGGAGGCAAACTTTTTTAAACAGATTGCAGCAGGAGTCAAGCCAGACTTTGTAATATTGGACTTTGAGCAGCAGTGTTCCGGGGACATGACAGAAGCGTGTTTGGCTTTCCTAGAAATAGTATCTTCTATAGCACCTGCACTTATTTATTGTAATCCAAGTTATATAAAGGCATATTTAAACAGCAGTATAACAAAGTATCCTCTATGGGTAGCTCATTATGGAGTAAGCAGTCCAAGTACTGTATTATGGCCTGATTATGCAATGTGGCAGTATACAGAAAAAGGGCAGATACCAGGAATAAGTGGGTACCTGGATTTAAACTATATGTCTGAAGCATTTTATAATAGCATTTCTACAGGTGAACCAGTAAAACCAAACCCACTTGTAGAGCAAATTAAAGCACTCCAATATAACTTGAACATTGATTATAATGCAGGGTTAGTTATAGATGGAATAGCAGGTCCGGCTACTATGGCAGCATTAAAAGGAATTCAGGATATCATTGTAAAAGGCCACAAGTCTCATGTAGTCCTATGGATTCAACAGAAACTAGAACAATATGAATATTTAAAGGAAAATTCCTACACCCAAATGTTGTATGACGAACCAACTTTCCAAGCTGTAACCGAACTCCAGAAGAACTGGGAAAGACCTACGGATGGAGTTTTGAAAATAGAAACCTGGAATATATTTTTGAATAACTAATTTAAAATAATTTTTATATTTTATTGCCTATAAATAAAAATCTGCATATTTATTAGATAAGAAAGTGATAAAGGAATGATAAACAATGGCTAAGTATAGAAAGAAACCTGTTGTAATTGAAGCTAAAAAATATAATGGGCATAATATAAATTCTATTGATGAGTTTATAGGAAATGGCAGGGGATATCAATATAAAAAAGGTGTTTTATATATTAATACGCTAGAAGGAAGAATGAAAGCTAGTATAGGCGATTATATTATAAAGGGCATAAATGGAGAATTCTATCCATGTAAGCCTAATATATTTGAAAAGACCTATGAGAAAGTAGATGAATAAAAAAGGGAGCTTAATGGAGCGTTCACTTAGGGATTGAAGAAAAACTTAAATGAACAGCTTCAAGCGGGGCAAAAAAGACCACATAAGAGTTTTTTACTCCTGTGTGGTCTTTTTTTACATTCAGCTAATTTTGTCCCAAAAGTTCTATAATTAATAGTTTATCTGCAATATCCTTAATAAAATGAGGAATTTCCTCTATATGTTGTGCTATAGCTTTAGCTTTTCCTGGTTTTGAAGAAATATGATATTTTTCAGAAATGGTTTGTTCCATTGAAGTATAGTCATCTATTGCTGTACGCAAATAGGATTCAAAGTCTTTACCGAAGTATGCATAATCGGCTCTAACAATACAATTTTCAGTTTCTGTATCCCATTCTTCTTCGCAAAAGATGCCATTAAACACATCCCTAGTCTTTGATGCATTCCTGTCACAATCAAATATGGCATAACAATTGTAACCGTATGCTTTAAATAACCTCCAGTACAAAGGGATTGCCTCCTTACCACGACAATTAACAATTTCGGTTCCATGTTCAGCTAAAGAATACCCACTACGTTTTAAATATACTGGCAGAGCAAAATATTCAGTAGCTCC
This sequence comes from Clostridium kluyveri DSM 555, assembly GCF_000016505.1. Classification (NCBI taxonomy): domain Bacteria; kingdom Bacillati; phylum Bacillota; class Clostridia; order Eubacteriales; family Clostridiaceae; genus Clostridium; species Clostridium kluyveri. The sequence goes on along the minus strand of NC_009706.1, from coordinate 3,311,384 downwards.
CTCCACTAATATGATTGTTTCTGCAAACATTCCTTTTAACTGGTCTGAAAATAGTTTTGTTGAGTAAAAATCAATTATGTTTTCTGGTGACACACAATTCTCTGGAACACCTGACCCTATACAAAAATCGCAAAGTTGTTGAGCGGATAGTTGTATTGCTTTAGTAACTCCACCTTCTTTATGTACTCGTACAAGTCCATCTAAGTATTCTGCATCTATGAATTCTGCGGAATGTGTTGAAATGATTACTTGAATGCCACATGAACACATATCTACAACATATTCCTTTAACCATCTTTGAGCTAAGGGATGGAGATGGGCTTCTGGTTCTTCAATAATCAACACAAAGTTTTCACCAGTGAATACTTCCATATATGCTTTAACAAAAGCCATTAATAAGACTTGCTGTTCACCAGTGCCGAATTCTTCAAATCCACGAATATTATCTCCCTCTTTTGCATAGATCCGAAGTGACTTTGCATAATTGTTTGGATCATAGGCTGAAAAATCCACAGCCAATGAATGAACAAATCCTTTTACCGCCCCCTTTAGAGCTTCAGAAAATCGATTAAAAAAACCAGAGAATTCATCAGTCTGTTCAAAGGATGCTGTAATTTGATTAAAGGCTTGTGATAATTCATCTTTATGCTCTGTACTTAAGGCTTCATGTATCTTCTTTGAAAACTTACTTAACAGAGAGTAGCTACTACTATAATTAAAAGCACTCTGGATATTTCTTTCAGCATCAATCAAATAGGACTGACAGGCAGAACGCTGTTCGTTTGTGGGATATATTTTATTTCCACTGCCATCGTGCAAAAGATTATTATTAGCCTGTCCATTATAACCATAACTTACAGCTATAACGTCATATCCATTTCCTTTATTATCATAATATAAAGGCTTAGTAAATTTAGCGGTAATATGTGCGGTAGGATATTCATTTTGATTACGTTTAAAGTAATCACTTTCCAACATCTCAATATAAGTTGGATATCTTTCACCAAGTATTCTATTTATAGCTGATAATATATTAGATTTTCCTGCGTTATTCGGTCCGAATAGGACAAGTGGCTTATTTGGAGGAAGTTTAAGAGCCACTCTTTCTATCGATCGATAATGTTTAATTACAATTGCTTCTAACCTCAACCTTTCATCCCCCTAAATTAAATTACTCTGCCAATACTTCTTTAATAATCTGAGCCATCTGTTTGTTGTTTAACTGATCACGGAAATAAACAGTGTACCCATCTTTCGAGAGCATATCAAAGAAAACACGAGCACAATCAATTTTTGCTTTTTCTGTACCACGTAAGTCGGATTTATTTTCTACGTCTTTTGTTTCGACTACAATGTTAAGCTCTTTCTCACCGGAAGCCTTTCTTACAACATACATGAAGTCTGGACTGTACATTCCACCGGTAATAGTTGGTATGGCAATGCTGCTACGTGGAATTTTTCCATATACAATGACTTCTTCGATGTCCGACATAATATTTTTTTGTTCCAACGGTGAGTCATAAGCGAAAGCATCATATAAATACTTCTCGCTTGGTGTTCCCGGAGCTATCTTTGTGCCGATACGTCCCTGTGCGATATCTTCACGTGGAGAACCGTCTGAATAGGTGAGTGCTGTTGCACCAACAGGTGTATTGCTTTTTGCATAATGGAATCGACCTTGCAAATTATTGCTTCTCCAGTCATGAAATTGTTGGATAAACATGCTGACAGAATTTTCATTAATATGTTCTGGATTAATAGTTCCATTCCTCTTAACATACTCACACAATGCTTCATGCAATATTTTAATTGGAATGTTTGTAGCATTTGTGATCCTCTTAAGAAATTCATTGTAGGGAATAGGTTTGGATACTATATATTGAGCGCCTGTATCTGAAACAATCATCATCTGTGAGCCATCGCTCTTAACGATATCTCTGGAGCTAGTCATGACAATGTCTGTAAAAACACCGGGTTTTTCCAGCAAAGATAAAACAACTTTAGCCATATCAGCATCCAGATCATCATCATAGAAAAGTAGGTATCGTTGATTGATTGCTTCCCATAATTCGCGTATTTCACTGTAAACAGCTTTGCGGATTTTTACAGGTCTTGGTTTTGCTACATTTCGGTCTTTTACCTTACCTGAAGACAATCCTGTAGCAAAGTCCGGGTATTCTGCAAAGAAAGCGTCCCTTGTATCGGGTTTTATATTTAATCGCCTGTCTATGTAATGTTTATCATATAGTGCATCAAAAAGTTCATCTGAAGTCATGCCAAGCTTCTTGGCCACTTGTTCCAATCTTTCTTCGCTAATAGAAGAAGCTTGTGGAATTTCTCCGTTTATTTGGTCTATTAATCGTTTAGCAAAGTCTGCCTCTGTGAAGTCAACAATATAATTAAGCTGGAATTCTTCATTGGAGATTCTATTACCATTCTCATCTACAGGTAGACGTAAACCTCGTCCAACCTCTTGCAGTTTACTATTTTCACTTCCGCTAGAACGAAGTTTAGCTATCGTAAATACATTAGGGTTATCCCAGCCCTCTTTAAGTGTCCATTTTGAAAATAGAAAACGTAAAGTGTTATAGCTACCGTCTTTATTCTTGAAAGAGAGAAGATGTTTTTTTCCATGAAGGATGGTTTCTACTTCTTTTGCTATATCTTCATCCGAATCGCTATTGTCCTGTGAAAAATAGCCTGCATGGCAAGCAGAAATATCTGCAAGACTTGCTTCCAGATATGCCCGATATTCTGTATCATGCTCACTGAGGGTAGATAGCACCGATTCTATCCGTTCCTTAAGCAATCTCTCAAAAGCTTGCAATAGATAAGGGGTTTTACCTTCCTCGTTTGGTCGATATGATGATATATCATCGATAAAAAATAATGCCAATGTCTTGATCTTGAAATTGCGACCACAGAAGTTTGTTTTTTCTGTTTCAAAATGACGCTCAAGGGCAAGACGCATCATCTGCTCTTGATAAGAGGTCATATAGATATCCACATCCAATTCCTCACCAGTTGACTTTTGAATACCATTAGAAAACTCAACTGTTGATTTACCAATAGCATGAACCGTAATTCCCTCAAAAGCTTCATTAATGATAGATAGTGAATCTCCAGTTTTAAGAGTAAATGTTTTAGTCGATTCATCACGCTTTTTATACTGAAAGGTAACAGAATCCTTGCTTGTGATGGAAGTGATTTTCACCTTTTCTTCACGCTTGGATACCGGTTCAAAATGCTCCTTCGTTACTCCCTTTATCAAATTTTGATTAAAAGATTCACAGGCATTTAAATCATAGAGCAGGTTTTGGTAGTCTTTTACGGTTATTTTGTTTTTTCCACGTCCACTTGTAGTTTCAGGGAAGGTAGCACCAAAGCGTATAATACACTGTGGTTTTATTTCATCAACGATAACCTTAAATGCCTTCTGGTCACGAGAAAATCTGTGTGGCTCATCAATAATAACAACAGGGTTTGTTGCACGAATAGCATCAAGTGGTCTATAAAAACCTTCTACTCCATAATCATAGTCGTCACGGCTAAGCATACCATTTGATCGGACAACAAGTAGTTGCATATTAACTAATAATACATAAATCTTCTTCGTGTTCTGGCAAGAACCTTTTACAAAGTCGCTCACAACACTCGGGAAATAGGAGCGCCCCTTTTTCTTGTTTTTTGGTGTTTCTAGTACTCCAACCTCAATTTCTGTACCATAACCACAAACATCGGAAAAATGTCGCTTTACATATTCATCACGCAAAAACTGTGCGGTTCCTGCTTTAATCGCAAGTGAAGGTACAGCGATAATAAACTTATTAAGTCCGTAACGTTTATGAAGCTCATATATAGTATGAGTATAAACGTAAGTCTTTCCTGTACCAGTTTCCATTTTAATATCAATATTCAAGCAGTCACTAATAGGCATACTGCTTCGATATTCTGCAGGTATATTTTTTTGAATTTCTCTAATATTTGCAGCTAGTTTAGGGTCAGAAAGAGAAATACTTGGATTTTCATAAAATTGTACAGGAGAAGCTATCTGTACCCCATTCAAAGCAGCACTTACTGCATCTACAGCTTTTTGTTGGTGTGGTAATCCTCGTTGTAGGATAAGTTCCATAACATACCCTCCAATCAATAACGGATATCGAAGTTGATACGCAAGTTTTTCTCTGTATCCTTCAACCGTTTCAAATTAATTTTTAAAGCTTCCATTTCCGTCCATGTAAAACTATAACCAAATAACACCACGTTCTCAGGATTAAAGCTACCGTCAGTTTCATATTTTACTACAATGGCTTCAATCGCCTTATTAGACAATTCCGGGTCAATTAGGTAAAGATGTTTTCCTATATAATAGCCATTGTATCCAGCAAAATTTAACTCCTCAGCATCTGCTGTAAGTCCATATCCATCTCTAACAAGCCACGTTGCAAGGACGGTAGGTTTTCCAAAATCACTAAGAATGTCTTTATTAGCAAATAATTTATTCTCGTTAGGGTCAAACTTTTCAAGTTTGTCTAGAGTGTTTTGCTCAGGCTCAACCAATGTATAGTGCTTAAAGCCTAGGTCAACTGTTGTATCTGGATATTCTTCCTTTAGTAAAGTAGCGGCTTTTTTTATGCGATCAATACCAATATCGCATATAGTCCTATAACCATTTTTATAGGCTGAACTTGTTTCTTTACATTTTTCAGGAAGTTGCACCATGATATATTTTCTTCGAGTGTTTTCATCGCAATTCAATTTCATAATAGCTTCTGCAGTTGCGGCTGAACCTGAAAAGAAATCCAAAATAATATCGGAATCCTGAGTACTAAGCTTTGCTAGTAAAGTCATTAGTGCTAATGGCTTTGTATGATTAAATATTTTTTTCCCAATAGTTAAAGCAACATCTTTTGTTGCATTATCATTGGAATACATATTATCTGTCGTCTCTAAGGTCGATAAACACTTAGTACGATCACCATATTCGATGTAGTATCCGTCATCATTTTCTTCAATAGTAGCTTTTTGATAAGTTTTGGTATAAAGCCTACTACCATTTTTACTGCGCTTTACAACAATAAATCCATTTTTGTATCCAAATTCAAACTTTGCTTTACTCCAGCGCCACGCCCAGTCAGCTGTGTCATGAATTCCAGATTGTCGTTCATTATATAATTCTAATGATGAACCAGGATAAAATACTTCTCCATCTATCTCAATTGGATAATCTAAACTCTTACTATATTGTAAACTATCATAGTCAAGAGTTTGATTTAATTTGTAGTAACCTCGTTCCTCAAAAAACTCATCTTTGTGTTTAAAGGCACTGTCATTATGGGCTATTGGAAACAGAAGTGGTGCATTCGTTTTTGAATACATAAGAACATAATCATGATTTTTAGCAATTATTTCTGATGATTTTCCACCACGCTTAGTTATTCTAGGAAACTCAGCAATAAAATTTTCTTCGCCAAAAACATCATCACATAATAATTTTAAATTATGGCATTCATTATCATCAATACTAATGAAGATTACGCCATCATCTGTAAGTAAATCCCTAGCAAGTAAGAGGCGTGAGTACATAAACATCAACCATGCTGAATGCGATGCCGAACCTCTCTTTGTTAAGTCTAAAATGCGTTGTGCCTGTTCTTCGCTAATACTTAGTTTTTCCGAAAGCTCTTCCACAGTAAAATTGAACTGGTCATTATACACAAATCCATCTGTTCCAGTGTTATAAGGAGGATCAATATAAATACATTTAACTTGACCTGAATAGGACTTCAAGAGATGCTTTAATCCATCAAGGTTGTCGCCACTTATGTAGATATTTTCACTGTTCATATTTTCAGGTTTTGAGTTATGTTCCTCGTCTGGCACAACAACTGTTGTAGTATCAATTGAAGCCAGCAATCGGGCATAGTTTTTACCCAAAAACTTAAGTTCATAACCCTCTCCCGTTACAGCAATCTTATCACTTAAAAATTCCTTAAACCGCTCAATATCAAAGGATCCATCTGCCCTAAAACATGAGGGGAAATTTTCTTTTAATACAGCCATTTCTCGACTGTTCGGTGTTGCACTATCATTGGCATTCATAATATCCTTAATCATTGTTATCATTCACCTTGCCTTTCTCAATTTTATCAGGTACAAACTCTAAAATATCACAAATATCACATTCTAAAGCTGTGCATATTTTTTGAAGTATTTCTGTATTTACATTTTCGTTTCTGCCAAGCTTTGTGATAGTTGCCGAGCTAACACCGGAAAGGCGTTGCAAATCTTTCTTTTTCATATTCTTATCAATTAGCAGCTTCCATAGCTTGTTATAATGTATTGCCATTTTTTGCACCTCCTACAAATATTAATAATTATATCACAAAAACACGCTATAAACAGTATAAATTTTTAATCTCACATTATTTTTCGTCTATTTCAATCACAATTTTCTATTTACGCATTTATCTTAAGATGTTCGAATTAAAGCTTTTAGACAAAAATGTCTGTAAGTCTATTTGTAAAACCAAAGGCAAAGTTAAAACATTCAGACTTCTTAAATTCAATACCACTTTCGCTCAAATTTGAGCAAAAACACAATCATTACAGTCGTCTTTACCTTAGAAAAAAGACAGGCTGTTTTTTTATTTTAAGGGGTTCGAATCAATAGAATTCTTCGCTTATAGATGAGGAAGAAAATTATTTTTAGAAAATCCTCAACTAATGTGCCCTACCGTGGCTATAAGGTGAGAGGAAAAATAATCCCCCAATGAAAGCATAGTTTTTCTCTCACTGCTCCTTGACAACTGAATACCCCGAAATGCAAGAGATACTTCAAGGTGAATATGCCATGACGATAATTCCGAGCGTATTCCTTGAAAGATAACGAGGTTGTGTCAAACAAGGCAAACCCTCTGGAACAGTAGCGTTTCGGGTCATTTTTAACAGGCAAGGAGGTGAAATAACTGAAACCACAATATGATAACTTGCCACAGATACTCAAAATTAAGCCACAGTTTTGCTGTTGGAAATATGAAGAGCGAAGTGGTAGAAAAACCAAAGTTCCCTATAACCCAGTAACGAGAAAAAGGGCAAAACCAAATCAACGTGGTACATTTAAAGATTTTAGTTCGGCGGTAGCTGCTATAAGTGATTATGATGGTATCGGATTTTTGGTGGGTAATGACATATGTGTTATCGACTTAGATGATTGCTTTGATAGCAGCGGTAAGCTTAAACCTATTGCCCAAAGTGTTGTAGAGGCTTTTAGTGGTTGCTATATGGAACACAGTCCATCTGGGAAAGGGTTGCATATTTTCTTTAAGGCCACTGGCTATGACTTTGACAAAACAAAATATTATATCAACAACAGAAAGCTGGGAGTTGAGGTCTATGTGGCTGGAGCAACAAACCGCTTTGTTACCGTAACAGGCAATGTGTATGCAAATGGTGATATACCGGAGAAATCGAATGAACTACAGATGATACTAGACAAGTATATGCTGCGTCCTACCCCTGTGAAGCAACTAGTAGATATAGAAAGCCAATCCTATCTGTCTGACAAGTCTGTTATTGAGAAGGCTTTTAAATCAGTAAACGGAGAAAGGTTCAAAGCATTGTGGCAGGGTGATACATCAGGCTATGCTTCTGCCAGTGAAGCTGATTTGGCACTTTGTGGTATGCTGGCATTTTGGTGTGGCAGGGATATTGGACAGATGGACAGACTTTTTCGGAAAAGTGGACTAATGCGGGATAAATGGAATAGACCGCAGTCCGGCAGTACTTATGGAATGATAACCATACAAAAAGCTATCGCAAGTGTCACTGAGGTATACAAACCGGGCGGCAAGCGTTCCTCAGCCACAGAAGATTTTTTACAGGGGGAATATTCCCTTGCTAATTTAAAGACTGAAAACAATGAGCGTTACCCTTGGACAGATATTGGGGCAAGCAGGCTGTTTGCTGATTATTATAAATCTTTTGCCCGCTATGTTCCCGAAAGGAAGATGTGGTTTTGCTATGAAAACGGCATATGGACTCCCGATATTGGTAATCTCAAAGTGATGGAAATGTGTAAATCATTGGCTAATCAACTGCTAACCTATGCTTTGACTATTCAAGATGAACATCAAAGAAAGGCATACATTGACTATTGCCGAAAGTGGCAGTCAAGAAGATACCGAGAAACGGTACTTAAAGATGCACAGAGTGTATATCCCATATCAATGGCTGAATTCGACCAAGACCCGCAGGTACTCAACTGTGCCAATGGAACATTGTTTTTAACATCCATGGATTTTCATCCCCACAACAGCGAGGACAGACTTACAAAGATATCTGGCGTTAAATATGATCCAGAAGCAAAAAGTGAGCGATGGGATAGATTTATTTATGAGATTATGAGCGGAGATGAGGAAAAGGCAAAATTCCTCCAAAAGGCCTTTGGTTACAGTATCAGCGGAGACACTCGGTATGAATGCCTGTTTGTTCTCTATGGTGCTACAACTCGAAACGGTAAAGGTACGCTATGTGAGAGCATTCTTAAGGTATTAGGCAGTTATGGCTGTACCGCAAGGCCGGAGACTATCAGTCTGAAAAAGAACAATAACAGTTCAAGTCCAAGTGAAGATATTGCCCGGCTTGCAGGAGTACGCTTTGTGAATATCTCCGAACCTAGCAGAGGACTTGTCCTAAATGCTGCACAGGTAAAAAGCATGACGGGTGGTGACACCATTAACGCAAGGTTTCTACATGAGAATTCCTTTGATTTTTCGCCAAAGTTTAAGCTGTATATCAACACCAATTATCTGCCCGTTATTACGGATATGACACTGTTTTCCAGTGGCAGAGTGGTAATCATCCCTTTTGAACGACACTTTGATGAAAGCGAGCAGGATAAAAACTTAAAACGTGAATTCGCCAAACCAAAGAATCAAAGTGCTATCCTCAACTGGCTAATTGAAGGCTATCAGCTGTTAAAGAAAGAAGGCTTGACTTTACCTGATTCCGTTAAGACAGCAACGGAGGCTTATAAACGTGACAGCGACAAAATAGCATTATTTTTCGAGGATGCCTTGGAGGAAAGTCCTAATAGTGAGGTGCGGACATCCGAAGTGTATGCCCGGTATCAGCGTTGGTGCAGTGCCAATGGATGTTATTCGGAGAATGCAAGAAACTTCAAACAAGCATTAACAGCTATCGCCCGTGTAGAACGGAAACGACCACGTTCTGGTGGTGGGATGACCACAATGCTTATCGGATATAAGCTGACAGAAGAAGAATTTTTTCTTATTTAAACACAGTGTAGCAGCTTGTAGCAAGAAAAACAGGTTATATAAAAAATCGCTCTCGTATAGAGAGTTTAGTTTTTACCTGCTACATCTTGCTACAAAGCTTAAAACCAGTGAAAACAATGGATACAACTCCATGTGTTAATACCTGCCCCTAGGGGAGGTCAAATCTCCACACTTTTTCATCTGGACAACGGGCGTGGGGCAACGCGTAAAAAAACGCGGTTTCAAACGGGGTATATACCCCACAATCAATTTTAATTTAGGAGGTAAACGATTATGGCAACATCAACAACTTATAATAGAGCGTTTTGGAATGTTATGAAAGGAAAAGAAGAAAATAATCAAAATCTAAGAGAGGGTTTTGATAATGCAGGAGCCTATGTCGCACCAGACGAGTTCCGAGAAGGCTTTAACACTGCTTTGGCAAAGGAGAATATACTCCGCAGATTTGCTACTGTTATCAATCTATCTTCTGCAGAAGGTAAAATTCAAGCGGTATCCTCAACAGGGACAGCAGATTGGGTTGAAGACGGAGATCCAATCCCCGAAAGTGCCGATACATTTACACAGTTTCTGGTGAAATCATACAAGCTGGCATCTCTTGTCAAGCTAAACCGCTCATTCGTCACCGATATGAACTTTAATCTTGAAAAATATCTGATGGGTGATTTTGCGAAGCGTTTTGGCAAGGCTGAGGAAAATGCATTGCTTAATGGAAATGGCACAACTCAGCCAACAGGTATACTTACGGCAGACGCAGATGTAACTACAGCAGACAATAGTACCATCTCTTTTGATGAGATTATCTCTCTGTATTTTTCATTAAAAGATGAATATCGCAATAACGCTGTGTTTATTATGCACGATAATACAGCCATGCTTCTTAGAACCCTTAAGGATACAAGCGGCAGTTATCTGTGGAATTCTTCAGACAACACCATCTTCGGAAAGCCTGTAGTTACCTCTCCATATATGCCTACAGTATCAGCAGGAGCGAAAAGCATTGTATTTGGAGATTTATCATACTACTGGCTGATTGAACGTCAACCAATAACGATAAAAAAATTAAGTGAGTTATATGCATTGCAGGGGCAAATTGGATTTTCTGCTTACGAGAGATTGGATGGCAAGCTAATTCAACCGGATGCTCTGAAAATATTACAAATAAAAGCTTAAATAATGGATTAGGCACTGGGTAATCAATTCGGCTCAGTGCCAGTCCCTTCAAAACATCGGACAGGAGGTCACGATATGGAGAATCAAAGTAACAGCCGCACAACCAAATCCGATATCGGAGGTACGGTCTATGTGGTGGAATCACGAGTAAGTGATTCAGCAAAGGAAAGTGCATATTCCAAGCTGAAACGACTGATTACGGTCAACGCAAAAAGCCTTTCAAAGTTATCAAATAGTTCAAATAAACCCACGGAAATCAACTCGACTTCTTCAAGGTAGTACGGTAATATACATAGTGCTAAACCGCTTGAAGACTGTCGGAAATGGAGGAGAAAAATGAATAGACAGTCAACATTTAGCACTATACGTAAATCAACATTAGCATTTGAAGAAGCGAAAATTACTGCTCTTTACTGCAGGCTTTCCCGTGATGATGAGCTTGCAGGAGACAGCAACAGTATAGTAAACCAGAAGGCAATTCTAAAAAAATATGCTGAGGACAACGGTTTTCGTAACATCGAATTTTATGTGGATGATGGGGTCAGCGGTACAACTTTTGATAGACCAGACTTTAACCGCATGATTGCAGATGTAGAGTCCGGTAGAATTGGAACGATTATCATCAAGGATATGTCCCGATTCGGCAGGGATTACCTTAAAGTAGGATATTATACCGAGATTATGTTTCCTGAAGCAGATGTACGATTCATTGCTATTAACAACGGTATTGATAGTGCAAACCAAGCAGACAGTGACTTTACACCGTTTCTTAACATTATTAATGAATGGTACGCTAAGGATACTAGCAAGAAAATCCGTGCTGTGTTCAAATCCAAGGGACAGTCCGGTAAGCCACTCTGCACCAATCCGCCTTACGGTTATATTAAAGACCCTGAGGATAAGTTGCACTGGATTATAGATGAGAAAGCCGCCGAGGTGGTCAGAGATATTTTCCGACTGTGCATGGCTGGCTTTGGACCTACGCAGATAGCAAAGCAACTTGAAAAGCGATGCATTGATACACCTACGGTGCATCTTCGCAAAATGGGTATTAACACTCCAGCAAGACCGCCTGAAAACCCATATGCTTGGTCGGCTCGTACCGTAGCAGATATTCTGGCTAAAATGGAATATCTAGGTCACACAGTGAATTTCAAGACTTCTAAAAAGTCCTACAAGAGCAAAGTCAAGATAATGAACAATCCAGAAGAATGGCTGGTTTTCAAAAATACCCATGAAGCAATTATCGATGAGGGCACTTGGGAAACAGTGCAGAAAATCAGAGATGGCAAGCGAAGACCATCACGATTAGGTGAAATGGGAATGCTTTCTGGCATGATGTTTTGTGCCGACTGTGGGGCAAAGCTGTATCAGGTTAGAGGCAAGGGATGGACACACGATAAGGAATATTTCGTTTGTGCTACTTACCGCAAGAAAAAGGGTATGTGCAGTTCACATCAGATACGTAATGTTGTAGTGGAACAGCTTTTGCTAGAAGACTTAAGACGTGTAACCTCCTTTGCCAAAGACCATGAACAGGAATTCATCCGTATAGTTATGAATAATTCAGAAAAGGAACTTGCCAAAGAACTCCGCCAAAGTCAAAAGGAGTATGAACAAGCACAGACTCGCATTGCTGACATAGACAAAATCATTCGAAAGCTATATGAGGATAATGTGATGGGCAAAATTCCCGAAGAGCGTTTTTACAAGATGTCAGCTGAATATGAAGCCGAGCAGAAGGCTCTGGAAGAAAAGATAACTGAATTAAAACATACCATTGATACAGCAAATGAACAGTCCCTCAATACCGACCGCTTTTTAGCACTAGTTAAAAAGTACACAGAAATTACAGAATTGGATGCAGAGATTATCCGAGAGTTCATTGACAAAATTATTGTATTTAAGGCTGAAAAAGTAGATGGCCGCAGAACCCAGCGGATTCAAATTTTCTATAACTGCATTGGCGCTATCGACTTACCAAACTAAACGAAAAAACGGCATAGCCGAATATCAACGACTATGCCGAATTTTTCAGGAATTAATAATCCCTATCTGACCGCTCCTAAAAGGCTCCTTTTTAAATTATAAAGATTATGGAGGAATGTAAAATGGATTATGAAAAGTTTTTAAAGGATGTAAAAGAAGGTAATGCAGAAGATGTAAAAAAAGATGTAGAAGAATTGCAGGAAAACTTAAAAGAGTTAGATACTATTGGAAAGCTAGTTGATTACCTGAAAACGCTAGATCCAAATAAAAAAGTTCTGATTGGGGGCAATTGTATGCCTATTATTTTAAGACTCTGTGACATCAGAGAAAAGGACAATAAAGTTTATCTAGGGTAGTATTTAAATTCTCATTCTATCTTTTCTCTGATGGAGTGAGAATTTTCTTATGTAAGGCTAGTAAAATAGCCATTTTTTAAATTATCAAATTATAAAAATTATGGAGGAATGAGAAAATGAAATTATCAACAATACAAAAAAGAGAAAATTTAAATCAGGTGTTTTCAAAGGATGAAGTAGGACCAGGTGGAGCACACCATAATTATTTAGTGATGAGTAATGAATTGGATTTTAAAACTCAAGAACCGTTAGTTGCTACAGAAATACAGTTCCAGAAGGGGCCGAGGAAAGAGGAAGGGTCTACCCCGGGTGTAATTGATACGGATTTACTTGAAATAGTAAGAGATAGATTAAAGAGTTTCCAGAGTGGATCATTTTCAAGCAGAGAAAATGCATGTGCTTTAACGCATATCGAAGAAGCTCTTATGTGGATGAACAGACGTGTTGAGGATAGAATTGAGAGAAATGTGCTTGGGAAAAATGAAAAATAAAATTTTAGGAGGTAATACAAATGAAAGAACAAATATTAAGCATGGGAGTACAGTTTATTATAGGAGTGGTTGGGATTATAGGTACTTTTGTGTTAAAGAAGGTCGCAGATGCAGTAGAGGTGCAGAAACAGGCTCTTGCGGCAAAAAAAGGAGCAGATAATTACAATCGTGCTCTTAGTGTTGCAAAGGGGCTGTATTATGTGTTGGAAGATGAATTTAAATCTTTGGCCAAAGCCGGAGATGCCAAGAGAGCAGAAATGGAAAAGAGATTACTGCAGATAATACCAGGGCTTACACAGAATGAATTGGATGCTATAAATAAAGAGGTATGTAATGGGGTTATCAAGATAGGGGAAGGGATATTGACACCTATTCAGGTGAAGGAAGGGACTGCAGAAAATACAGATGGTGCAACAGTTCCAGTACAACCAGCTCAATAATTTTAACCCTAGGTCATTAATTTGGCCTAGGGTGTACTTTTTTATAGCAAAATGTTATTATATATTTACATAGTATTATATATTAGTGGGAGGGATGATTGTATGAAATTAATTTACCAAAAGCTAAAATTAAATAAAAAGACAATTGTAAATTTAAATGAATTAAAGAAAGCATATTGGGACAAGCAGCCATTAATAGGAATTAGCACGTCAGATATTGATAAGATGAAAAATGACTGGGATAAAGTTGGAGGAGATTTAAAGTGGGCAATAAAAAGATATCAGGAGGACTACAAGATGGTGAAATAAAGCCAGAAGAAACTTCAAAAGAAGAAAATGGAGAAGAGATTTTACCTAAAGAAGCGGAAGGGATTCCACAAGAAAAAGTAGAAGCTTCTGAAATACTAAACAAAGAAGACTTAAAAAAAGAAAACAGAACTTTAAAAAGAAAAGTATTTAGAGGATCAATTTTTACAGGCCCCCTTCCGCCTCCAGAAATTTTTGAGAAATACGAAAAAGTATGTCCTGGTGCAGCTGATAGAATAATATGTATGGCGGAAAAACAAATGAACCATAGACATAGTTTAGAGGAAAAGTTTTTAGATTCAAGTTCGAGGAATAGTATCGTAGGAATAATATCTGCACTTATTGTGTCAATTACTGTGATTGTTGTTGGAGGGGTATGCATAGTAAAGGGTTACTCTATATCGGGAACTATATTTGGAGGAATGGGAATAGCAACTATTGTAACGACCTTTCTTAGAAATACAAAAATGAAAAATGAAAAATATGATAAAGATGTTGAAGTAGATGATAATGCGGATATCGAACATAACAAAAATAAATGATTAAAGTAAATGTATATTAAACTAATTAATGAGTGGTAGTATATGTTCAAAATTATTTTTAAGGTTATCTTTGTTTTACATAGCAAAAGCCCTGGTGAACTCCAGGGCTTTTATAGATTAAAACATATTGAAACGATATTAAAGAGATAACATAGTAGTTTTGTAAGCATTAATTATTATATCCAAATTCAATAAATTCAAAACAAAAGAAAGCTTTATGCCTTGAAACCATTTACACGCCTTGTAAAATCATATATCATATACTTATAAGGCTAACCCCCTTAATTAATTTTTCACAACCTAAAATAAGTTTAATTTTTTTAAATCAACACTCCAAATACATTTTCCAAACCTGCTGGATTTTCTGGCAGGGTTTATTTTTATTGTCAAGACTTGTCCTTTTTGGTAAAAAGCTATACAATAAAAAAGAAACCATGACGACTACCAATCTTAATGGTTTCTTAAAACAAAACGTATTTCATTGAATATACCTCTATTATACCATATATTCTTTGGAATGCTAGTGTGATGGGGAGAATAACTTATGGATATAGAGCAAAATAACTTACTTGACTTGATTAAATGCTTGAATATAAAAGTTATAGACAGTAGTGTTAACTTTTGGATGGTAAGAACCAAAAAGGGATTTTTTTATGATGAATTTATTCGAGAAAAGTTTATAGCATTAGGTTGGAATGCTATTACAAAAGATAAAATTTTGAACGTAGTAAATGAAGAGAATAAAAAGGAATTAAAGCAGAAAAAATTAGAAATAAAAAAGTATATAGAAAGAAAATATCCTATAACTATAAAAACTAAACAGGCCATTAAAAATTTCAATAAATGTGTTCGATTTTTCTATGAAATGAAAGATGGAGATATAGTTATGATACCAAGTCATGGGAATAATTCAATTTGTTTCGCCAGGGTAGGAGAATACTATGAAGATATTAATTGTACCTATGAGAAAGAATTAGAAATAATAAATAGAATAGATTCTAAAGAAAGTTATGGAATAGAAGAAATTTGTCCATATAAAAAGCGTAGAAAAATAACTATTTTAAAGACTATAGATAGCGAAAGAATCAACATTAATTTGTATAAAGCATTAGCATCATATCATGGGTTAAGCGATATAAATGATTATTCAGATTTTATATTAAGTTCTATATATAATATATATTATAGAAATAATAAAATTAATATAGTGTTTAATATCGAAAAGGAAAAAGAGATAGGAGCTATTGATTTTTCAAAATTCATGTATAATATTTCACAGTTTTTTTATAGCATGGATAATAGTATAAATGTTTCCACAAAGATGAATTTAAATTCACCGGGAGACGTTGTTTTTATAGTGCAACAAATACAAAATAATTGTAATAATGTAATAAACGTAATAAGTTCCACAAAAGTGTTGTTTGGTATTATATGTGTTTGGATAGCCATAGGAGGAGGTAAAATTGGGCCCATACAACTTCCTAATGCTATGGATTTATTTATAAAGTATAAAGAACATAGGATTAAAATGAAAAATGAATATTTAAATAAAGAACTAAAAGAAAAACAAATTGAGGAAGAAGATTTAAAACTTAAACAAGAAAAGATTAAATTGCTAGAATTATGTAAAGAAATAAATATAGCATCCTCTAATCTAGAAGTGAATAAAGATGATGTTAATAATGTTATTGATTTTAATAAATATCGTCATGAAAAACATGATAAGTAGAAGGAACGTAATATTTTGTAGTAATATATATTGCTAACAAAATATTAGAAGCCAATAAAAACATGTTGATATATCCATAAAACATAATATAAAACTTATTAAAAAAAATTTTTAATAAGTGAACTATAAGAAAAGTACTTAAGGATAAAAGCATTAAAAATGTAATTATATATGAAAATATTATATATATTTTTCTTATATATTTTTTCATTTTAACGTCCTCCTTATTCTAAGTATATTATCAATAATCAAAAAAATCAATGCATTAATTTTATATATAAGTACAAATATACTAAATAAAGCATGGATTTACATTAAAATCTTTAAGTATAATTCAAAAAGAGTCCACAAAAGCCCCAGGACCAAACCCCAGGGCTTTCACCAATTAGAACAATAATGAGTGATTTTAAAGTATTCTTATGACATTAACCATTATACCCAATTTTAAACATTTTATATTTATTTCCTAAAGCTTTTGTGATATTATGATTATAATATGAACCTTAATATGAGATGTATTTAAATTACCTGCATGTACTAATACATAATTTTGGTTGTTTGTTGAACCTTAACAAGAGTTGTATTTTAATTTTCCATTGGTGCCATTAGTACCGTCTTTTCCATATAGAAATGATAATCAAACCAAAACTGGTAACAAACAAAAGCCCTCCGCCTAATCAGCTGGAGGGCTTAATCATAAAAAAAGAGAGCCTCAAGCCCTCAAATCTTCTTCCACGTATGATAGAACCAATCAGTTTTTTCTTTACCGAAGTGTCTTGCCACCTCTTCCTTAACTTTCTCATCATATATACAATCAGACTTATAGTTATTAGCAATTTCAAATACTTTATTGTACATTAAAGCAAATAATTCCCTATTAGACATTACCATATAACCATCCCCCTTTTATTCCATTATACCTTTTCTAGAAGCCTTGTAAAACCCACCTAAACCAAATACCTCCACAATGTGTAAACCAAACCAATTCCCTATAATATCTGTAATTTCTACAACTCCTATGCTAGAATTTACCTTAGTAATACTTCGGGGAGGGGATAGAGTCATGGCTATAAGATGTAAAGAGTGTATATTCAAGGATATAGATGGGGGTGAATATCCTTGTAATGATTGCAGTGAAATTATGGATATAAAAGGATATAAGGGTAGTGTTAAAAGTCATTTTACAGGATGGTCTAAAGAAAATATTAATGCAATAAAAAATTCCAAAGAAAAATTAAAGAAAAGACTTGAGAATATTATAAATCCAGATTTAAAAATACATGCAGAATTTTCTATTACATCTGATGGAAATGTGGTGATAACCGCATTTTCAAAAGATAGTATTAGAGAAGTTACTATCTATCAAATAACAGACACAGGGGATGAGCTAATTGAGAAGATAATAAAATTAGATAGTAAATTATTTACCAGCCTTAAAAAGTTCATACGTGTAAGATAAATAGGATATTAAAGAAGGAGCTTAGTGCCCCTCTTTTTCTTTTTCAGACAGCCATTTGTATAATAACTGATTTATTAAATTGCTCAAACTTTGATTTTCTCCATCTCTGACAAGTTCTATTCTAACAGCCTTTTTTAAATCAGGTTCTAAATATATAGTAGTTTTTTCATTCATAAACAACACTCAATCCGTATTTATAGAATGGAATAATAAAACTCTAGCTTTATTTTAGCTAGAGCCTTTCTGTTCATCTTTATCAATTTTATAATTAAGGGCATCCAATAAGTTGAAAACAAGTTGCTTGTTCTTTTCACACAATTTATTATATTTGTCCAGAAGTTGTTTTTCTTTTATCGTTAATGCTATTGTATCATTTATATCTAAAAGCCAATCGGCAGATACATTATATGCTTCACATATAGCTTTTATAAACTCCGCGCTAGGCATAGATATACCATTTTCTATGTAACTTAAAGTTGTTCTGGAAAACGGTGGCCTAAGTCGAGCGATAAATTCTTCTTGAGTTAACTCAAGCCCCATGCGCAAATCATAGATTTTATCTCCAAAAGACTTTTTTAATCCCATGTAAATTCTCCCATCTAAACATATATCAGGGATATCCTACCATAAAATGAGCGTATATCAATGAAATGTCGTTATATAGACTATATATAAAATAAATGTCCGTATAACGACATAAAATAGTAAAGTTATTTTTTTGTTTTATAACAATTCTTATAGTTGCAATATGTACATTTATTTTCCAAGGAATAAAAAGGACAATAGGGTTGCCCATCATAAAAATATAGAAATAATATTATGGGGCATAACAAAAAAAATATCGCACACCTTCCTTATAAAGGCAATCTTTATAATATTGATTTTATAAACAGAATTGTTTTCTAACTTACTTAATGTGCCTTGGCTTATACCAAGCTTTCTAGCCATTTGATTTTGCGTAAATCCTAATTTTTTTCGCATATTTTTAAACAAGAAAAACCACCTCAACCTACATTTTACGACACAATATTTGTATTTTATACAAGAAAATAATGGAATGTCTAATTTTGCAATATGATATTCCGCCCAGGAATATTATTTGTGGTATCATTATAGGCAATAAAAGGTGCACCGTTTAAATATCAAGGATAGGGGGGATTCTTAGATGTTAAATAAAATATTAGGAAAAAAGAATGCACTAGAATGATGTGGATATGTTAGTAATTTTATGGTATTATTATAGTAGTTGATTAGAACAGATGTTCTGTAAAAGAGATGTAGTTAGAGGGGGATTTTAAATGAACTTACTTTCTTTACAGCAAATTCAATTTGAAGCAGAAAAACTAGAGCTTGAACTTTCTATAGAGTATAATAAAGATACTTTTCTACAGAAGATATATGATTTTATATTGGATTTAAATTCGAAGGACAGCCCCAATTAGGGGGTTACTTATAATTTGTGTTTTTGTTTGGGTAGCAGATAAAACTATGCAGCAGGTACTTAGCGGAAGCTGCGATATAGGATTTTGTGGTCCTGAACAAACCATATATATATATAATCAGAAACGAGAGGATTTTCCTGTGATTTTTGCACAATTAACTTCTACAGATGGTTCTTTCTTGGTGGGAAGAAATAAAGAAGAAGATTTTAAGTGGGAATCTGTAAAAGGAAAAACTATAATTGGAGGGAGACCTGGGGGAGTTCCAGAGATGACACTGGAATATGTACTTAAAAATCACGGCATACAACCTGGCAGAGATGTAAATATAATAACAAATCTAGCCTATACTGCTACAGCCGGTGCATTTAAAGCTAGTACGGGAGATTATGTGGCTCTTTTTGAACCAACAGCCAGTATGCTCCAAAAAGATAAAAATGGTTATATAGCAGCCTCAATAGGTAAATCTGCAGGTAACATTCCATATACCTGTTATTTTGCTACAAAATCCTATATATCAAAGAATCCTGAAATTATACAAAGGTTTACTAAGGCTATTTATGAAGGCCAAATGTGGGTTAAAGAACACAGCGATGAGGAAGTAGCCCAATCTATCAAATCATTTTTCCCTGGAACTAGTGAAGACATATTAAAGTCTGTAGTGAAAAATTATAGAGATATAGATGCCTATGCAGATACACCTGTTATACAAGAAGAAGATTTAAACAGGCTTATGGATATAATACAGTCCTATAAAGCTGATTTAATACCTGAAAGGCCCCCTTTTAATAAGATAGTCAATAATTCTTTTGCAAAAGAAGCTATTAAATAAAATTTCTTGACAGCCTAAAAATTAAGGTTATAATAAAAATATATAAAATTAAATTAAGTGTAATCACTGTGAAAAAGAGGAGTAGAGGTAATAGAGTATAAAGAGAGGAAAACTTATTAGTTGAGAGGTTTTCTATATAAGTTATCTCCAAGGTAGCTTTAGAGTTTCTTTACTGAAATATTCAGTAGGTAAAGACGGTTTCTTAATCGTTATTTTTTTAAGAGTCTGTGATTTTACAGGAAAAAAGGTGGTAACGCGGGCCTCCGTCCTTTATTGGGATGGAGGCTTTTTATAATGAAATTATATTTGTAAGAGGAGGAATTTTAATGTCAGAAAAAAAAGAAATGGCAACTACTTATAATCCAAAAGCATTTGAAGAAAGGCTTTATAATATTTGGCAGGAAAAAGGCTATTTTACACCTAAAGCAGATCACACAAAAAAGTCCTATACTATAGTGATCCCCCCTCCAAATATCACAGGAAAGCTGCATTTAGGTCATGCACTGGATGATACCATTCAAGATATAATAATAAGAACCAAGAGGATGCAAGGGTACAATACATTATGGGTGCCGGGAGAAGATCATGCCAGTATAGCCACAGAAGTTAAAGTAGAAAAGGAACTTTTAAAAGATGGAGTTGTAAAGAAGGAGATAGGAAGAGAGGCTTTTCTTAAGAGAACCTGGGAATGGACTGATGAATATAGGGCCAGGATAAGGGAGCAGATAAAAAAATTAGGCTGTTCTGTGGATTTCACACGGGAAAGATTCACTATGGATGAGGGGCTGAATAAGGCCGTTAGAAAGTTTTTTGTAAAATTATATGAAGAAGGATTTATATATCAGGGAAATAGAATAATAAACTGGTGTCCTAAGTGCCATACTGCCATATCCGATGCGGAAATTGAGTACGGTGAGCAGCAGGGCCATTTTTGGCATATAAAATATAAAGTAATTGACAGTGATGAGTATCTGGAAATAGCAACTACAAGACCGGAGACTATGTTTGGAGATACAGCTATTGCAGTGAACCCTGAGGATGAGAGATATAAACATCTGATAGGAAAAACTGCACTGCTTCCAATCTTAAATAGGGAGATACCAATAGTTTCTGATGACTACGTAGATATGGAATTTGGTACAGGAGCAGTAAAAATAACTCCAGCTCATGACCCTAATGACTATTATGTAGGTAAAAGACATAATTTACCTGAAATCATAGTATTAAATGAAAATGGGACTGTAAAACTTCCAGGAACCAAATATGATGGACTTGACAGATATGAAGCTAGAAAATTATTGGTAAAGGATTTAGAAGAGCAGGGATTTTTGGTAAAAGTAAAGGAACATGTACATAACGTAGGTTGTCATGACAGATGTGAGACTACTATTGAACCTATGCTCTCAAAGCAGTGGTTTGTAAAGATGGAGTCCCTTGCAAAGCCCGCTGTAGATGTAGTAAAAAATAAAAAAGTTAAATTTATACCGGAAAGATTTGAAAAAACTTATTTTAACTGGATGGAAAATATTCAAGATTGGTGTATATCCAGACAGCTGTGGTGGGGACATAGAATTCCAGTGTGGTATTGCAAAGACTGTGGAGAAGTTATAGTAAGTGATAGGGATCCTTCAAAGTGCAGCAAGTGTAATTCTAGCAATATAGAGCAGGATAAAGATGTACTGGATACCTGGTTTAGTTCTGCCCTATGGCCTTTTTCCACATTGGGCTGGCCTGAAAATACAGAGGATTTAAAGTGCTTTTATCCTAATAATACCTTAGTTACAGGGTACGATATAATATTTTTCTGGGTAGCACGTATGATATTTTCTGGATTATATTGTATGGATGATATTCCTTTTGAAAATGTATTGATACATGGAATTGTGAGAGATTCAGAAGGAAGAAAAATGTCTAAATCCCTTGGAAATGGTGTTGATCCAATAGAAGTAATAGGTGAATATGGGGCAGATGCACTTAGATTTGCACTTATTACAGGAAATGCACCGGGAAATGATATAAGATATTATCCAGAAAGGGTAGAGTCTGCTAGAAATTTTGCCAATAAAATATGGAATGCTTCAAGATTTGTACTTATGAATTTAGATGAAAATATAATGGATAAGTACAAAGCATGCAGGGAGTATAGTGATGCAGATAAATGGATACTTTCAAGGTTAAATACTTTGGCAAAGGAAGTAACGGATAATATAGAGAAGTTTGAACTTGGAATAGCCGCGCAAAAAATGTACGATTTCATCTGGGGTGAATTCTGTGACTGGTATATAGAACTTGTAAAGCCAGTTATGTACGGTGGAAGTGAAAAAGAGAAGGGAGTTGCATACAATGTGTTGAACAATGTACTTGTTACTTCGCTTCAACTGTTCCATCCTATAATGCCATTTATAACGGAGGAAATATACTCTCATCTTTATACGGATTGTGAATCCATAACTGTTTCATCCTGGCCAGAATATAATGAAAAGTTTAAGGATTCAAAAGTAGAAAAAGATATGGAATATATTATAGAGGCCATTAAAGCAATCAGAAATGTAAGGGCAGAAATGAATGTACCATTTTCAAAAAAGGCAAAATTATTAATATATATAACGGAGAAAAATGCATTGGATACTTTTAAAAATGGGGAAGAATATTTTAAGAAGTTGGCTTCTGCCAGTGAAATTGAATTTTTAGATGATAAGAGTAAGGTTTCAGAAAATGCGGTATCTGCAGTAACTACAGGAGCTGAATTATTTATTCCTCTTCTGGAGATTGTAGATAAAGACAAGGAAATTGAAAGACTCAGTAAGGAAAAAGAGAAATTAGAAAAGGAAATAAAAAGAGTAGATAGTAAACTTTCAAATGAGAAATTCCTCTCAAAAGCGCCAAAGTCTGTTGTGGATGGAGAGAGAGAAAAAGGGGATAAGTATAGAGAAATGCTTGAAACTGTAATTGAGAGATTGGAAAGTCTAAAATAAAATATGGGATGAGGCATTATGAATTATAAGGATACATTGCAGTATATAAACAATATTGCTAAATTTGGAGTGAACTTAGGTCTTGAAAGAACGGAAAAAATATTAGAGCTTTTAGGGAATCCACATAAAAAAATAAAAGCTGTACATGTTGCAGGAACTAATGGAAAAGGTTCTATTACTGTGATGATAAGTAGGGTATTAATGGAGGCCGGATTTAAAGTGGGCATGTATACTTCTCCTTATTTAGAGAAATTTGAAGAGAGAATTCAAATAAATGGGAAAAATATATCCCATGATGATTTAAGCAGAGTAGTTACTAAGGTATCGAAGGCGGTAGATAAAGTTTTACAACTGGGCTATGATAATCCAACGGAGTTTGAAGTAATCACCTGTGCTATGTTCTATTATTTCTGGGAAAAAAAAGTAGAAATAGCGGTAATTGAAGTAGGACTTGGAGGAAGATTTGATTCTACCAATGTCATGGTTTCCTTTGCCAAAGAGTGTGAAGGGGGAGTTATGGCAAGTGTAATTGCCTCCATAAGTTATGATCACATGAACATATTGGGTGATACTTTAGAGAAAATAGCCTATGAAAAGGCAGGAATAATCAAAAAAGGTATTCCCGTAATACTTTATCCTCAGTCGGAATCCGTTGAGAAGGTCATAGAAAAAGTATGTGAGGAAAAGGGCAGTGAACTTCTAAAGGTTCCTGTAAATTCTTCTAATCTTATAGGTGGAAATAAGATTGACAGCGGAAGCAGAGAATATGTACAGCAGGTAAAAATAGCTACCAAAGAAGCCGATTATGACATTAAACTATCTCTTTTGGGTAAACATCAGCTTTTAAATTGTGCCGCAGCTTTATTTACTTTAGAACAATTATCCAGATATGATATTTTGGTGGATAAGTCTGTAATATCAAGAGCGTTAGGTAATGTAAGCTGGAAGGGAAGGCTTGAAGTCATGGGCAGAAAT
Source organism: Clostridium kluyveri DSM 555 (assembly GCF_000016505.1). NCBI lineage: Bacteria > Bacillati > Bacillota > Clostridia > Eubacteriales > Clostridiaceae > Clostridium > Clostridium kluyveri. Next base: position 3,287,379 of record NC_009706.1, on the reverse strand, counting down.
CCATTGGTAGTGATAGATGGAGCTCATAATATACAGGGAATTTCAATGCTTAAAGAAAATATATGTAGGTATTTTCAATATAATGATATGATTTTAATACTTGGTATACTGGCAGATAAAGAAGTAGAGAAGATGGTAAAGACCATTGTGCCTCTCGCAAAAAGGGTTATGGCAGTTACCCCCAAAGATAAAAGAGGGCAAATAGCAGGTAGACTGAAAACTATAATAGGAAAGTATAACTCTAATTGTGAAGATTTTAATGATTATGAAAAAGCATATAGAAAAGCACTTTCTTATTGTAGTAAAGAGGACTTAATTTTAGTGTGTGGTTCGCTGTATATGGTAGGAGATATGAGGAAGATTATAAAAAGACATGGTGATGTATCAGATAATTAAAGTAGTTATTTCCAACTGGTGGTATTAGTTAATTCCAGCGTTCCGATAAAGAACATATTTTACCTTTAAAAATATGTTCTTTATGTTTTAATTCTTTGCAGCAAATTCTTTGAGAGCAGTTGCCAGTTGATCAGGACAGGAGGTACCTTTTCCATTGCAGGAAATACCCTGCAGTTTTTTTATGGCTTCATTTAAATCCATTCCCTCCACTAATCGGGATATCCCCTGAAGGTTGCCATTACATCCTCCTATAAAATTTACATTTTTAATCTTATTGTCAGATATATCAAAATTTATTTGTCTTGAACATACTCCTTTTGTTATATAACTATACATTTCATCACCTTATTCTATAAAAATAAATTTATTTTATCTCAAGTTTGAACCTAAGAATCATTTTATAAAATAATTATATAGAATATAAATCACTTATACAAGAAAATAATTTGGTATTGTTATTACCCATTTTGATACATACTCATATTATATTTGTAGGGGGTGATGGTATTGGACTATCTTTATGTATGTAGCACTTCTTCTGATCTTGTATCAAAGGTTAACTTGGATGATTTTCATGAAGAAAAGAAAATACATTTAAAGTCTGATGATATAATTTATAGAGTTGGACCTCAAGGCATATGTGTGGGTAATGATAAGATTATAACTGCCAATAGATATAATAATGCCATAACTATAATAGATAAGAAAAATGAAGTTCAAGAAGAAAGTTATTATATAGGAGAATGCTGCAATGATGCAGTGGTTTATGGCAATAATGTTTATATAATATGTGGAGATTTAAATAGTGTATTAATATTTGATTTAAAATTGAAGAGAGTAGTTGAACGCATACCCTGTGGAAATCTTCCCTATAGTATATGCCTAAATAAGGAAAGAAAATTATTATTAATAGCCAACATGAAAGATGACAGTATAACTTTAATAGATTGTGAAAATAGAGAATATGTAAAAAATGTAAGAGTGGGCTGCTATCCCACTAAAGCTGTATTTACGGTAGATGGAAAACATGTATTAATATGTGAGAGTAATATAGGATCGGAATTTAAGGGAAGTATAGCTATTTTGTCTTTGAAAAACTATAAAATCATAAATAGAATTATTGTAGGAAATTCTCCTATGGATATATATTGTAATAGCAGATATGGTTTCGTAGCTAATTTTGGTGATGGAACCATAAGTATTCTAGATATAAATAATTATAAAGAAAAAAAGAGAATAATTGTAGGGGGTATGCCAAGAAATGTAATAAAGTATAAAGATAATTTATATATAGGTGATAACTATAATAATTTACTTATAAAATTAAATATAAAAAATGAAAGTAAAAAATATATACCTATAGGAGGGGAACCTACAGGTATGATTATAAATTGAAGTTTTTAATTTTCCATGAGAGATTCCACAATTTTCTGATAAAGTTCTGAAAAATTTTTTTCCCATTTTTTACACAATTTTTTTGCCTTTTTATCAGAATCTACATTTAATTTTATTTCCATTAATATAGAATCATTCTCTGATATCTTTAAATCTACAATAAAATTATTTTTGTCTTTTAAAACATGAGTATTTATTGAAAGGTGTTCTTTTATGTTTTTGCTTTGTTTTTCTAAATAATGGTCTATGATATCTAGTTTGTCTTTTGAAATTCTATTTTTAAATAAGCATAATACTTTTAACCCCTTCTCGGTAATTATTAGATTATGATTATTAGCTTTATCTATCTGAGTGATAAAATTAGAAGACAAAAGTTCATTTAAATATTGTTTCATAGTAAAATAATTTATAAAATCATTCTCTAGTATAATTTCAGTTATGGCATTATCTGAAATAGGGAATTTGATTTTTTTAAATATATAAAGTAATAATAATTTATTTTCTGCAAGTTCCAAAGTATCTTCAAACATTATAAAATCCTCTCCATATAAATTCGAAATACTATAATTATATATATTATAACATAAAGTATTTCAACATAATTAATATGTTTAACAATAAATTTTTATATTCCTGTAATATTTGTTAAGGTAGAATACTATATAAAGTTATGAAAATAAATATATATGGGAGGAAAAAATTGAAGGTAAGATTAATAAAAAAAATATTTATGATAACTCTATTGCTGCTTGTAGCTACTTTAATATCTGTATTTACAAATTATAGATATAAGGGAACCTTTATAAATACAAATAGAAGGATTCCCATTTACTGTGTTGATACAAAAGAAAAAAAGGTTGCCATAACTTTTGATGTGAGTTTAGGAGATGAGTATATTGGAGAGATACTGAATGTATTGGATAAATATAATATTAAAGCTACATTTTTTATAGTAGGTGACTGGATAGATAGAAATCCTGATAAATTAAAGCAGATATATGAAAGAGGACATGAAATAGGTAATCATTCTGACAGGCATCCCAATATGACCAAAATATCACAGGAAAAAATCATAGAAGATATAAACATAAATGAAGCCAAAATAAGAAATATTACAGCTTCTGGAACAAAATTATTCAGGTGTCCTGAAGGGGCATATAATGACAGAGTTATAAATACTGTGGAAAAGTCAGGATATTATTGTATTCAATGGGATGTAGACAGCATAGATTGGAAAGAACAGGGGGCAGATATTGAATATAATAGAGTAATCAAGAACATAAAACCTGGTTCTATAATGTTATTTCATAATACAGCTAAGTATACCCCTGAAAATTTACCTAAGATAATAAAAAAGTTGAGTGCAGAGGGATATAAATTTGTTAAAGTGGGAGATTTAATTTATAAAAGTAATTATACATTGGATAATGAAGGAAAACAAATAAGTGATTAGTTCAATTTATATTATAACTGTTATTGAAAAATAGAATAAATATGTATTATAATGGCAATGAGGAAAATCAATGAATATAAAACATTAAGTAAAACAGGTTTCTAATGTTTTCTAAGGCATGTATTTTTCCATGCTTGAGTATAAAAAAGTATATCCTGTTTAAAATAATTTTAAACCAGTATATATTTTGACAGGAGGCAATAAATATGAAATCTGTAAAAATTATAGGGAGCAGCTGTAAATTCACAACTCATTTAATGAACCTATTTGATAAGATCAGTGTAAGCTATAATATTTTTATAAATGATGGCGATACCAAAAAAGTAGAGTATGTAATTTTAAATTCCATAGATGAAGAATTTAAGATTTTAAATAGCGAATATTGTTTTGTAAATATGGATTTGATAAATGGACAAAAAAGCAATGTAGATATATGTGGATATATTATAACTTACGGATTGGGAAGTAAAAATACAGTCACTATATCCAGTTTGAATTACAATAGTGGTTTTGTGTACTGTCTTCAAAGAGATATTATGTGCAGAGGAAAAGTTGTGGAGGCGCAGGAAATTCCAGTAAATATTGCTTTGAAGGACATAGAAGAACTTTATGCCTCTATGATAGCTATAACTATGGGTCTTATGGAAAGCTCCTGTAATAATTCTTTATTTAAAAATAGAATACTTAATGTTTAAATTTAAATATTTTAAGTATTTAAAGTATATTTTTGTTTTTTAATGAATACTTATATGGTAATGATATATTTAAAACTAAGGGAAAGAGGGGTTTATGATGGACAATTTAATGTTAAATAATAAGATTTATCTTGAAGGCAAGGTGATTTCGGAGCTGCAATTTAGTCATGAAATGTATGGAGAAGGTTTCTATACTTTTAATATTGAAGTTCCAAGGCTAAGTGAAAGTAAGGATATATTATTTATCACTATTTCAGAAAGGCTTATAGGAGGAATGGATATAAAGATAGGCACAGAAATTATAGTAGAGGGACAATTGAGATCCTACAATAAATTTGTAGATGGGGGAAATAGATTAATATTAACTGTATTCGCCAGAAATATAGAGTTATGCGTTGAAAGAAGTAAAAACCCAAATCAAATTTTTCTTGATGGATTTATATGCAAAGAGCCGGTTTATAGGACAACTCCTTTTGGTAGGGAAATTTCAGATATGTTATTAGCTGTAAATAGAGCCTATAATAAATCTGATTACATACCTACTATTGCATGGGGAAGAAATTCTAGGTTTTGTAAATCTTTAAAGGTTAGTGATAATATAAGAATATGGGGAAGATTGCAGAGTAGGGAATATCAGAAAAAGATATCCGATACAGAAACTATAAGAAAAATAGCCTATGAAGTTTCTATATCCAAGATGGAAAAAGTAAACAAGGATAAAGATCATGAAACTGTGGAAGAAAGAACGAGTTTTTCTCATGAAGATGAAGAAAATTATGAAAAAAACGGGGAAGGGGAAGAATGTTTAAGTGAAAATATAGAAGATAAACGCATATGTTAAAATTTACTTGAAAGATGGTTCAAGGGATGAAAACTTCATCCCTGTTTAAATATTTATTTTCTTAAGTCCGCTAAAATTTTAGTCTTATCCTTTGTCATATCATCCACAGATTTTAGTATTCTTGCAGGAGTACCTCCGGCTACAACTCCTTCTGGTACATCTTCTATTACTATTGAGCCTGCGGCAATCACGGAGCCTTTTCCAACCTTAACTCCCTCTAGAATAACGGAATTAGCGCCTATAAGTACATCATCACCTATTTCACAAGGTGACTTGCTAGGTGGTTCAAGAACTCCTGCCACCACAGCACCTGCACCTAGATGAACATTTTTGCCCAATTTTCCTCTGGCACCTACAACGGCATTCATATCTATCATGGTACCTTCCCCTATTTCTGCACCTATGTTTATTACCGCTCCCATCATAATAACGGCATTTTTACCTATTTTTACTTTATCCCGTATTATAGCACCAGGTTCTATTCTGGCATCTATGTTTATTAAATCTATAAGAGGAATAGCAGAATTTCTTCTATCCTGTTCTATTCTAAATTGTTCAATCTTATTTTTATTTTCATCTAGAAATTTACATATGTCTGCACTTTCTCCAAAAAGAACATAAAAATTATTACTGCCATAACATTCTATGTTTTTTAGATTACAACTTGATATGCTGCCTTGGAGGTAAACCTTAAGGGGAGTAGACTTTTTTGCTTCTTTTATGTATTTAGCTATCTGGTAAGGATCTGTAAGATCGTATTTTGTTTCCATGAATTAATCATCCTTTCATTTTTAATCTATCAAATTTTCATAGGAATTAATGCATTTTCAGTTTTTTAAGCAAATTATAACATATAAATATTTTTTAATCCATAAAAATGTAGTGGATTAGATTTTTTTCAAACTTTTAAGGAGGCTTCCTATCTCCTGATTGGTAAATTTATAGGATTTATTACAAAAGTTGCACTTTAATTCTTCAGACTTTTTATCTTTATAAATTTCTTCTAAATCCTGTATACCTATACTTATAAGTGCTTTTTCCACCCTCTCTCTGGAACAATCACATTTATAGATGGGATTTAGTGTATCTAATATTCTTAAATCCATATCTTTAAATACAGTGTTTAATATTTCAATTATAGTTAGTCCGTCTCCTATCATATGGGATATGGAAGGCAGTTCCTGTAATCTATAAGTCACCAAATCCGATAATAGATTATCAGCACCTGGCATCATCTGAATTATAAAACCTCCTGAACCCTTGATAGTTAAATCTGTATCCACTAAGACTCCAAGAGCTACTGCAGAAGGAGTTTGTTCTGAAACCGTAAAGTAGTAGGCCAGGTCATCTCCTATTTCTCCAGTTTGTATGGGAACTTGACTGGAATAAGGTTCTTTCAGTCCCATGTCTCGTATTACAGTGAGATTTCCATCTATACCTATAATTCCTCCTACATCCAGTTTACCCTTATCATTTGAAGGTAAATCTGCAGAAGGATTTCTAATATATCCTTTTACATGGGCATCAGCATAGGAAGTTACAAGTATGCCTCCAGCTATGCCATTTCCTGATATTTTTACGGTTAAACTATCTCGGGGAGACTTTAGCATTGCACCCATGATACTGCCTGCGGTAAGCATTCTTCCAAAAGCAGCAGCTGCGGTAGGAGCACAGTTGTGAATTCTAACAGCTTCATTTACTAAGTTTGTAGTTGAAGCTGCTATTATTCTAATATTATCGTCCTTAGCTGTAGCTCGTATCAGCTTATCTTGTATTTTATATCTCATCAATTCGTGGCAAATATGCCCCTTCTTCTGTGAGAAGGAGAGATTGCCACTTTTCACCTCCTTATGATTAAAAGTACAGCTATATGTTCTTTTTTACTGCATAGACTATTCTTAAAGAAGTAGGGGCAGGGGGTTTATCCTGGTAATTATCCAGTTTAGTTATAATATGTAAATTACAATCTGTGAGAATTTTTTCGATATAATCACAGGTATAGGCCCTTTCTCTATGGTGCTCGTCAAATCGTCTATATAGTTCTTTATCCTTTATAAAAAAAGTAAGATACATGTCCACAATTTCATTTTCTAAAAAATTTTCCCATATATAAGTTATCTCTTCACTATCATAAGTATAGGTGTTATTTCCTAATATATTGGTAATTTTATAATGGGAATTTACATCAAATATGAACATTCCATTGGAATCTAGATGATTGAATACACTTTTAAAGTAATTTTTAAGATTTAATTCATCTAGTATATAATTTGTAGAGTCAAGGCAACAGGTTATAAGAGCAAATTTTTTATTTAGGTTAAGTCCACTTATATCCTGGCGTATCAAATTTACTTTTAATCCTTTGCTTCTTAGTTTTTTATCTGCCTCTGTAAGCATTTCGTAGGATAAATCTACGCCCCAGGCAGTTTGAAAATGCGGGGCTAATTTTTCTGTCAAATTACCTGTTCCACAGGCTAAATCAAGGTAATCTCTTCGGGGTATATTTAATTCTTTACATAAATTTATAATTTTCTCATACCATACATTATAATCTATATCAGTATTTATTAGATCATCATATATATGGGCAAATTTTTCGTAACATTTCATCTATGTCTTATGGTAAACCTGTAAGATGAGGTTTTACTCCTTTCTTTAAGGTGTTTTATATAAAAATTTTAATGAATTAATTTTCACATATGAATATTATTATAGTATATATTTTAATACAAGGTAATATTTTTTACTATAAATCTTTAAAGTTATCTTTGCCATTTAGCAGAACTTCATTCTTTGGGATATTAAGTTCTTTTTTCTTCTTTGTCATTATACCGCCAATTCTTCCTGTTTCTTCCGAAGTTAAACCACTCCATCCATAGGTATCGATTTTTTCTTTTAATCCCAATTCTTCTGCTATTTCGTATTTTAATTGTTCCCTTAATTTTTCTATTTCACTAAGTTCTTTATGTGATTTTAGTTTAGCTTTTATAATTTTTTTAAGCGGTGTTTTTGCCATTTTTATATCCTCCCCCACTTTTACTATAAATTATTTTTACCTCAAAAGTGAGATTTATACATAAGAGCTAGAGAGCTTTATGAAAGATTTTAGATTATTTTCTTTCAATAGATAAACACATATGAATATTATATGACATATATTATAGAAATTATATTGAATATGTGTTATTTTTTATTCTAAATAATATTTATTTTTATTAACATATTTCAAGAGTTTAGTGTAAAATGTTATATAAGATATAAATATTTAAAATTTATTTTAATGGTAATAACATCATATAAAGTTTTTAGGAGGAATTAACATGAGTTGCAATTTAGCGGTAGTTGGATGTACTGGAATGGTGGGAAGAAAGTTTCTTGAAGTGCTGGAAGAGCGAAATTTCCCTGTAAAAAATTTATATTTATATGCATCAGCTAAATCTGATGGGAAAGTATTGAAGTTTAGCGGTAAAGATTATGTGGTAGAGGAATTGAAAGAAGATAATATTAAAAACAAAAAAATAGATATTGCTCTTTTTTCCGCAGGTGGAAGTACAAGTCTTGAATTTGCTCCCGTGTTCTCAAAGTATGGAGCAGTGGTTGTAGATAATAGTAGTGCATGGAGAATGGATAAGGATATACCTTTAGTTGTTCCAGAAGTAAATCCAGAAGATATAAAATGGAATAAGGGAATAATCGCAAATCCTAATTGTTCTACAATACAAGCTTTAGTGCCAATTAAACCCCTTTATGATAAATATGGTATAAAAAGGATTATATACTCTACATATCAGGCTGTATCTGGTGCCGGAGTAGGAGGATATAATGATTTAATAGAAGGATACAAAGGGAATCCACCTAAAAAGTTTCCTTTTCCTATAGCAGGTAATGTAATTCCGCACATAGATACTTTTTTAGAAAATGGTTATACAAAAGAAGAAATGAAAATGATAAATGAAACTAAAAAAATATTACATGATGATACTCTAAAGATCACTGCTACTACAGTTAGAGTTCCAGTAGTGTACGGACACAGTGAGAGTATAAATATAGAACTTAAAAAAGATTTTGAATTAGAAGATATATTCAACTTATATAAAGAATGTAAAGGAATTGTATTAAAGGATGACGTGCAAAATGGTGAGTACCCAATGCCTATAGATGCAGCGGGTAATAATGAAGTGTACGTAGGAAGAATAAGAAGAGACTTTAGTTTGGATTCTGGATTAAATTTATGGGTTGTAGCAGATAATATAAGAAAAGGCGCTGCTACTAATGCGGTTCAAATAGCAGAATGTTTAATTAAATAATATAAGAAATAAATATTTTTATAAATATTTTAAAATAAAAAAATGAGGTGTTTTTATGAGTTTATTCAAGGGTTCAGGAGTTGCCATAGTTACTCCATTTAATGATAAGGGTGTGGACTTAAAAAAACTTGAAGAATTATTAGAGTGGCATATTGAATCAGGGACAGATGCTATAATAATTTGTGGGACTACTGGAGAAGCTTCCACAATGACAGAACAGGAGAGGAAAGATGCTATAAAACTCACTGTAGACGTAGTGAAAAACCGAATACCAGTTATTGCAGGAACAGGTAATAATTGCACTCAATCATCTGTAGATATGAGTAAATGGGCAGAAAGTGTAGGAGTAGATGGACTGTTGGTAATTACTCCATACTATAACAAAACTACTCAAAAAGGATTGATAGAACATTTTAAAGCAGTGGCTTCTGGAGTAAAGGTTCCTATAGTAGTATACAATGTTCCGGGAAGAACAGGCATGAATGTACAGCCTAAGACCCTTAAAGAATTATGTGAGATAGAAAATATTGCTGCTATTAAAGAGGCCAGCGGAGATATAAGTCAGATTGCCCAGATGAAAGCCTTATGCAGGGATAGGATTGATATATATTCTGGAAATGACGATCAAGTAATTCCTATACTTTCGGTAGGAGGAATAGGTGTTATATCGGTACTTGCAAATATTATTCCAAAGGATATGCATAATATGTGCAAATTATTTTTAGAAGGCAAGACAGAGGAAGCATTGAAAATACAATTGGATTCTTTTGCATTGAATAAAGCCATGTTTATAGAAACAAATCCTATACCTGTAAAAACTGCCATGAATATTTTAGGAATGAATGCAGGAAAACTCAGACTTCCACTCTGTGATATGTCACAGGCAAATTTAGAAGTTTTAAAAACAGAACTTAAAAATTATGGTCTTTTAAAATAAAATAAAATTTTATTTATTTAGATTATTATAAAAACGGAAGATTATTTTTTAAATTTTAACGTGAAAGATTGATTTCTTTCACGTTGAAGTTATGAAATTATTAAATTTAAAGTGTATCAAATAATTTTTAAGGGGAGTTTATAAATGATTAGAATTATATTAAGTGGATGCAATGGCAAAATGGGAAAAGTAGTAACTAATTTAGCTGAAAGCTATTCTAGCTTAGCTATAGTAGCTGGAGTGGATAAAAACTGTGTGAAATCTAAATTTCCTGTATTTTCAGATATAACTAAGTGTAATATAGAAGGAGATGTGATATTGGACTTTTCAAGGCCTGAGGCTTTGGATTCCATTTTAAAATATGCTAAAGAAAAGAATATAGGAGTTATACTGTGCACTACAGGATATAGTGAAGAACAGCTTGAAAAAATTAATGAAGCTTCCAAATACATTCCTATGTTCAGGTCAGCTAATATGTCCATAGGTGTAAATATGGTAAATAAGATATTAAAAAACATGAGTGCAGTTTTATATAAAAATTTTGATATAGAGATAATAGAAAAACACCATAATCAAAAAGTGGATTCTCCAAGCGGAACTGCACTGCTTCTTGGAAATACCATAAAAGATTCTATTGAGGAAAAATTAGATTTTGTAAATGGAAGAGAGGGTATTAAGAAGAGAACCCATAATGAGATAGGTATACATGCTATAAGAGGAGGAAGCATAGTAGGAGAACATGATGTTATATTTGCAGGACAGGGAGAAACCATAGAAATCAAGCATACTGCTATTTCTAGGGAAGTTTTTGCAGTAGGGGCCCTGAAAGCATGTGAGTTTATGTTTAATAGAGAAAAGGGTTTCTATTCAATGGACGATGTAATTGGTGGTAAATAATAAGATTTAAAGTTAATAGTTAAGAGTTGTGGATGATTTTCTTCCGCAATTCTTAACTCACTGCTCTTAACTCTTAACCATTAAAAAGAGTTTATCCAGTTGTCTAGCTTTTCCATACATAACTTGAGTTTATTCATGCTGTATGCATAGGATATTCTAACATGTCCTTCTCCACCTGAGCCAAAAGCAGAGCCAGGAACAATGGCAACACCGGCCTCCTTTAAAAGTTTTTCACAAAATTCTTCACTGCGCATAGAAAAGGTCTTTATAGAGGGGAATATGTAGAAAGCCCCTTCAGGTAAATTTGTATCAAAACCTAGGGATTTTAATTTGGTATAAACATAATCCCTTCTTTTTATGAATTGATCTTTCATGTAGATTACATCTTCCATACAGTTTACAAGTCCCTCATAGGCACCCCATTGGGCCACAGAAGGAGCACAGGACACATTATATTGATGTACTTTCATTATCTCATCCATAATTGATGGGTGGGCACATACATATCCTACTCTAAGTCCCGTCATGGAAAACATTTTAGAAAACCCGCCTATTAATATAACTTTATTTCGTATCTTTTCATATTGAGCAATGGAATAATAATTTTCTTTAAAACACAGGCAGGCATACATTTCATCACTTACAACAATGATATCATGTTTACATAATAAATTAAAAAGTTTTTTATTATCTTCTTCAGACAGTACAGCACCAGTAGGATTAGAAGGATAAGATAAAACTATCATTTTAGGTTTTTCATTTTCTAGTATTTTTTTTAGTTCATCAAAATTTATGGAAAAGTCTTCTTTTAAGTTATGATTTATTACAGTACCTCCTAAAATACTTACACAGCTTTCATAAGCAGGATAGGCAGGTGTGGGTATCAATACCTTGTCTCCGGGATTTATAAGAGCAGTAAAGGTATCCATAAGTGCTTCACTGCCACCTACAGTGATGCATATTTCTTCTGGATCATAAAATATGTTTAAATTTTCAAGATAATTGGATATTTCTCTTCTAAGTTCCAATATTCCTGCATTTTGTGTGTATGTGGTTTTATTTTGTTCAATAGCTTTTATCATGGCAATCTTAATTTTTTCAGGTACATTAAAATCAGGTTGGCCTAAAGTTAAAGATATGGCCCCTGGGTAAAGGGCAACTTTATTATAAAATTTTCTAATGCCTGATATTTCTATATTTTTAACATTTTCTGATATGGAATTTTTTAAAAGGGTATTCAATTTCTCACGTCCAATCTATATAATTAAATTAATTTACTGATTATTACTAGTTTATATTATATATTTTAAGTTCCATAAAATAAACTAGTAATTTATAATTTATGGCATATTTTACGGATTGTTTATTCTCAAATATTTGTTTTGAAGAGTGAAGTGATTCTTAAATTTACATGGCAGCGAAATAATAAGCAAGATTCTAAAAATCATTTTAGAATCTTGCTCATTAAAGGAGATCTTATCCAGATTTGAACTGGAGATAAAGGTTCTATAAGTTGTATATCTTGCTAAAAAGGTTGATAATATTTATTTTCAGCCATTTTGTAGTATAGTATCATGTTAAAATTATAACATAGTTAAAAATAGGAGTAAACAAGTAACATATTCCAAGTTGTTATCCTAAATTGTATACATATTCCCACAATGTTCATATGGTGGTATAATTATGTAAGACAATGTTATAGGATGGGAGATAAATAACGATGATTAGAATAATGTTAGAAAAACTAAAAGAGAAACAGTTTTCTGTTGTTTTAATCCAATCAATTACTATTTTGCTTTTTTCTAATGTAGTTACACATCTTGTGTTTCCAACGTGGCAACAATATAATGGGATTTTTCATTCATCTATGGAACTAGTGTGTATAATTATAGCGGCTAATTTATTTCTGGTAGTATGGTGTAGATACTATAGCAATTCTGTTAAAAATCAAATTATAGCATTGGGTTTCCTAGCAATAGCAATTTTTGATGTTTTGCACACTTTCTATTTTAACGCTTTAGGATTTTTACCAAAGAATTACTTTGATTTATCACTTAGGTTTTGGATTGTTAGCAGAATTACCGAAGCAATTTTACTTTTAATTATTACCACTAATTTATCTAAAATAAAAATAAACAAATGGATAGGACTATCTGGTTCACTTATTTATTCCATTGGTATATCATATATCATATTTTTTCATAAAAATCTTTTTCCAATACTATATACTTCAAATGGGGTAACTAATATTAAAATATTATTTGAATACTGTATAATATTTATATTAATTGCTGCAGCATGGAATTTAAAAGGCAAAATGAGTAATAAGGATACATTTACATACAAATACATTGCCATTACAATTCTGTTATTTATATCTGCTGAAATTTGCTTTACCACGTATAAAACGTTCACAGACTTTGTGATGGCTTATGGACATGTTTTAAAGGTAACATATTATATATGTCTATTTAAAGGTATAGTAAAAACAGAGATGGATTATCCCTACTTAAAGCTGGATGAAATGAACAAACAATTAAGAGATATACTAAATGCCATTCCACTGGCAATCCATACATATGATGAGGATCTAAGGATAACTTTTGCAAACAAGAAATTTGAAGAGTTACTTCAGTGTAAGTCAGCTGATATAGCAGGGTTAACCATGACTGAATTTTTAAATAAAATTGAAAAAATTGATAGAGAAGATGAGAATGAGTTTCCGATTAGTTTAATAGAAAAAGGTATAAGTATGGATAATATTGTTAGAACATATAAAACACTAGAGGGCAATTCAGTTAAACTCCTTGTTAATATTCACAAGATAGAAAATGGTGTTATGTTTATATCAAAAGAAGCTGCCTGTGAGCAAGCTATTGAAAATTTAAATTTGCAAACGGAGACTATTTTAAATTCTATGTTATATCCAGCAATGATACTAAATAATCACGGTACTATAACTGCTTGTAATGTATCATTTCAAAATCTAATAGACTTAGATAAGGATGATATTATAGGGAGTTCTCTTGTTAAGATAAATAAAATGATAAATTTTGATAATGAAGAAATAGTAAATAAATTTTTTGGGGGCAATTTGTATAATGAATACTATGAGGCCTCATTAGTTTCAATAAAAGGTATCAAAAGGAAGATAACTGGACAGGTATCGCCTATATATAATGTTGAAAATAAGAAGATTGGAATAATATCTGTAATGCAGGATGTTACTGAACTGAAGAATAATCAAGAGAGATTAATAAATCAAGAAAAACTGGCATTGTTGGGGCAAATGGGGGCCAGTATAGTTCATGATACGAGAAATTTTTTAACTACAATAAATGGTTCTTGTCAGTTAATTGAGCTTTACTCAGATGATGTGAAAATAAATGAATGTGCTAAAAGAATCAAAATGGATACTGATGAGATCAATAGAATTATGAGCGATTTTTTAACTTTAGCAAAACCAGCCAATATTGCTGTTGAGGAAGTGTCAGTATATGATTTGCTGAGTTCAGTTAAGAATTTGCTTCAGACCTCATCATTGATAAAAGGAATAAATATTGAATTTAAATTTAATCATGATGAACGGTATTTAATGTGTGACCAAGTGAGAATTAGGCAAGTAATTTTAAATATATGTAAAAATGCAATTGAAGCAATGGAGAATGTAGAACAGCCAGTTTTAAAGATTCAAACTGATATCGATGAGTTCACTAATGAAATATATGTAGGAATAACTGACAATGGAGCAGGTATACCCAAAGAAATTATTTCTAAGCTTGGAACTCCGTTTTTCACTACCAAAAAGAATGGAACTGGCTTAGGGCTGAGTTCTTGTTTTCAAATAATCAGTGAACATAAAGGAAGGATTGAGATAAAAAGTGAATTAAATGTTGGGACAACTTTTACTATAATTTTACCTTGTATGTTTGAGGATGAGGAAGAAGAATTAGTGTGAGTAAAGAGATTACTTAAATAAAAAACCTAAGGTTTTCTATGATAAAATAAGAATCATAGGAAGTCTTTATTTATAACAAGAAAATTTTTATAGAGTAACATCAATGGAGAAAATTAAGGAAAATATTATTTCAATAATGCAATAATGAGGCAAAAATTGTGCTTATCAAGTGAAAGGAAGATAAAAATGAAAATACGAGATATTATGAGACCATGAAGTGGAGAAAAACATATAAAAAATACAATAAAGGAAAATTGCCATGTGCATAATATAAAAAGTGATTATATAATTGGAAATAACACAATTATTGAAGTAGTAAATGATGAGGAAAATTAAAGGTTTTAGAACCAAATAAAAGCAGCCTATATGACTAACTTGTAAGAAGTTATTATATAGGCTGCTTTTTAAACCATTGTTATATAATTGGAGGCGCCACCCAGATTTGAACTGGGGATAAAGGTTTTGCAGACCTCTGCCTTACCACTTGGCTATAGCGCCATATTGTTGGAGCGGAAGACGGGATTTGAACCCGCGACGTTCACCTTGGCAAGGTGACGCTCTACCACTGAGCCACTCCCGCAAAACTGGTGGCCAGACCAGGAATCGAACCAGGGACACGAGGATTTTCAGTCCTCTGCTCTACCGACTGAGCTATCTGGCCAAATGGCGACCCAGAAGGGACTTGAACCCTCGACCTCCGGCGTGACAGGCCGGCACTCTAACCAGCTGAGCCACTGGGCCGTAATGGTGGGCACAACAGGGCTCGAACCTGTGACCCTCTGCTTGTAAGGCAGATGCTCTCCCAGCTGAGCTATGCGCCCGTAAAACTTTTGTTACGTGACAAATAATATTATATATTCACATCTACATATTGTCAATACTTTATTATAATTTTTTAATATATTACTAAAATCAGAAGTTATATTAAAAAATTGGATGAATTTCATCTATGAAAGTTAGGCAATCTCTTAATATAATATGATTTAATCTTAAAAATTATTACTGTCGATATTTGACAGCAGAAAATTGAATAGAGATTTTGTTTAGACATATACTACTTTGGAAGGGAGTGTGAATAAATGCTGTTGTTAACCATAGTATATAACAAAGAAAGAGATCGTATAATGCAGGGAATAAGAGAGATAAAAGAATATTTTAAACACAAAGATATACTTATTGGAATATATGAAAGTATTGAGTGTAATACTCACTTCCTTAAAATATTTTGTGATAGAGAAATTAACAATAAACTTAACAATATATTTGATATACATGCTGCCACTATTATATATAACATAATAATAGATGAATTTTGTAAAAAGGATATGGCAGCCTTTTTATCTGACGCATACTTTTTTTTGAGATATGAAGAATTAGAAGGAATTAAAAAAGAGGGTTTAAAAGTATTGAGGGGAGAAATGGAAATCAAAGATGAAGATTCTATTTATTATATAAATAAAAAAAATGATATAATAGATAAAATATGCGGATGTATAAATGAAAATAGGGAAATAAATATAGAGGGATTTATAACCTTTAGAATGAAAGAACTTCTAGAGGATTTAGAAACAATTATTGATCGGGTAGTAGAAAAATACATGGCCGAAAAAGAATATAATGAGTTTATAAAGCTTTTAAAATATTTTGTAGAAATTCAGGAAAGCAAAATGAACTATTTGAATATAATTATCTCAAATGATGGAAAATACATTATAAATAATGAGCAGGAAGAGGATATAACAGATAGTTTTTTTAAAGACTTAACGGAATTAAAATATAATGACAATACCGATTTAGATGATATTCTAATAAGTGCACTTATAACGAATTCACCTGAAAATATAGTAATACATTGTGCCCATAATTGTAAGAACAAAGAATTAATAGATACTATAAAAAATGTTTTTACACATAGGGTTAAATTTTGTGATGATTGCAAAACTTGCAGGCTTATAAAAAATAATTTAAACAGGGTATAGAATATAAAAACTTCTATTTTTATATTGACATAATAATTTTAGAATAATATAATGATTGAAAATAGAAATAAAGACTATGAAGAGGAAAGTAGATAGATTATTTGCTTTAAGAGAGAAGGATTGTAAGCTGAAATATCCTTCAAGTAAAATTTATTAAAGACCACCTTGGAGTTGTATACTGAAATTTAGTAAGTATTTCCGTTAGCCTGCGTTAAGGATATAGAGATGGTAGCATTTAAGATATACTTTATATAAAGTGTGGTGCTATTAATTTGGGTGGAACCACGGTAAAACTCGTCCCATTGTTTTAGGGAAGAGTTTTTTTATTTGCTCAATTTTATTTATCCGAAGGCTGCAATTAGCTAACACCCCCATCTTCTTTAAAGTGGGGGATAAGCACTGCTACGCCCCTGGATAAGTTCTTCCCCTAAAGGATAACGTATTCTAAGTTCTAAAAACACTAAGAATACTGTTAATAAAGTTCAGATGGAGAAAGGCATTCCTTACAAGCAAACTCCACCTAAACCTAAGAATCACTTGATATAATAATTTATTCAAAAGTTAAAATACAAAAGGGCTGTTTGAAGGAGGAATAAGTGTGATAAAAATAAGTTTAAAAAATGGTAAAGAAATAGAAGTGGAAAAAGGACTAAAAGTAATTGATATTGCAGCAAAACTAAGTATTTCTTTATCCAAAAAGGCATTGGGAGCTGTAGTAGATGGTAAAGTTGTAGAACTCAATTATAAAATTAATAAAGATTGTAAAGTTGAAATCTTAACCTTTGAGGATGAGGAAGGAAAGAAGATATTGAGACATACAGCTTCTCATATACTTGCCCAAGCCATAAAGAGATTATATCCAGAAGTTAAGCTTGCTATAGGACCAGCCATAGATTCAGGATTTTATTACGATGTGGATGCTGAATTTTCCTTTACTCCTGAATTGCTTGAAAAAATCGAAGGTAAAATGAATGAAATAATTAAGGAAAATATAAAATTGGAAAGATTTGAACTTCCAAGAGAAGAAGCTATAAAGTTTATGGAAGAGAAGAATGAACCCTACAAAGTGGAATTAATAAAAGATTTACCAGAGGATTCAATAATATCTTTCTATAAACAGGGTGATTTTGTAGATCTCTGTGCAGGTCCTCATGTACCTTCTACAGGAAGAGCTAAAGCTGTAAAGCTCCTTTCTATAGCAGGGGCTTACTGGAGGGGAAATGAAAATAATAAAATGCTTCAAAGAATATATGGTACTGTATTTGAAAAGAAAAGTGATCTTCAGGATTATCTTAAATTAATGGAAGAGGCGAAAAAAAGGGATCATAGAAAATTAGGCAAAGAATTGGATTTATTCAGTATACATGAAGAAGGACCAGGATTTCCGTTCTTTCATCCAAAGGGAATGGTAATTAGAAATACCCTGCAAAATTTTTGGAGAGAAATGCACTACAAGGCAGATTACAGCGAAATAATGACTCCCATCATATTAAATGAGGAATTATGGCATAGATCAGGACACTGGGATCATTATAAGGAAAATATGTATTTTACTAAAATAGATGATGGAAATTATGCTATAAAACCTATGAATTGTCCAGGGTCAATACTTGTGTACAAAAATGATATAAGATCCTATAGGGATCTTCCTAAAAGATATGCTGAAATGGGTGTAGTTCACAGACATGAGAAATCCGGTGCACTACATGGTCTTATGAGAGTACGATGTTTTACTCAGGATGATGCTCATATATTTGTTACTAAGGATGATATTGCAGATGAAATAATAAAGGTAATAGATCTTATAGATAATTTTTATAAAATATTTGGTTTTGAGTATTTTGTTGAACTTTCCACAAGGCCTGAGGATTCTATGGGAAGTGATGAAGATTGGGAAGCTGCAACAGAGGGATTGAAAAATGCATTGAAAATGGTAGGACTTGACTATAAGATTAATGAGGGAGATGGAGCTTTTTATGGTCCTAAAATAGATTTTCACTTAAAGGATTGCATAGGAAGAACCTGGCAGTGTGGAACTGTGCAGTTGGATTTTCAGATGCCTGAAAAATTTGATCTAAATTATATAGGGGCAGATGGGGAAAAGCACAGGCCTGTTATGATACACAGGGTAGTATTTGGATCTATAGAAAGATTTATAGGTATTCTCATAGAACATTATGCAGGAGCATTCCCTGCATGGATTGCTCCTGTGCAGGTTCAGGTTATGAATATTACCGATGCCCAGGCAGATTATGTGGCAGAAGTAGCTAAGACGTTGAAAGAAAATAATATACGAGTGGAATGTGATATTAGAAATGAAAAAATAGGATATAAAATAAGAGAAGCACAGATGCATAAGGTTCCTTACATGATTATTTTAGGGGATAAGGAAATGAAAGATAAAAATATATCTGTAAGAAGTAGAAAAGAAGGGGATATAGGAGCTATGTCCTTGGAAGATTTTATATTAAAGCTTAAAGAAGAAATAGATAAAAAAATAAGTCATGTATAATTGGATTTTTTAGAAAATGCCAAAAATTATACATTGACTGCAGTCGATAAAAATAGTATAATGTAAAACGTTAAGAAGAAACAGCCGTTTCTCACCTTACAGCAAAGCTAGTAAGGTTGTGTTTATAAGAATTTTTTATTATAAAGATTCTTTGCTATGGGATGTATTTAAGAGCGGCTTTAGGCCGCTTTTTTTATGTGTAACAATAAGTTTATTTATAAGTAGGAAAAGCATCATTGAGAGGAGGAATTTATTATGCCAAAAATGAAGACTAAAAAAAGTGTGGCTAAAAGATTTAAACTTACGGGAACAGGTAAATTAAAGAGAGCACAAGCTTTTAAAAGTCATATATTGACAAAGAAGAGTAGAAAGACTAAAAGAAATCTTAGAAAAACAGCATATGTTTCAGAGACTCAGGAGAAAGTAATGAAAAAACTATTACCTTATGTGTAACTGAATAATTCTAAAAGGAGGTTTTTATTATGGCAAGAGTAAAAAGGGCGGTAAATGCCCGTAAACATCATAGAAAAATATTAAAACTTGCAAAGGGCTATTATGGCGGTAAGAGTAAATTATTTAAAACTGCTAACGAAAGTGTTATAAGGGCTTTAAGAAATGCTTATGTGGGAAGAAAGCTAAAGAAAAGGGATTTTAGAAAACTTTGGATAGTAAGAATAAATGCTGCAGCTAGAATAAATGGGTTGTCTTATTCTAAATTTATGAACGGAATAAAAACTGCAGGTATTAATATAAATAGAAAAATGCTTTCAGAAATAGCTATAAATGATCCTAAAACATTTACTGAATTAGTTCAAGTAGCCAAAGCACAGTTAAATGTATAAATTTAGAATCACGTAAAATAAGTGGAGCAAGGTTTTGCTGCACTTATTTTTATCCCACAAGTCTTATATGGAGAATATGTCTCTATAGCAAATTCAACTGAATTTAAGGGTTATTTAATAATATGGAGAGGGTCATATGGATATAATTAGAAGTAAGGATAATTTGCATATAAAAGAAGCCAAAAAATTAAAAGAAAAAAAATATAGAATTCGAAGGAAAGAATTCATAATAGAAGGTTTTAGGTTTGTAAAGGAAGCTATTAATTCTGAATTTTATATATCTCAAATATTTTTAAGTGAGTATTTTACAAATAGAGAAGAAAGATTTTTTCTGGAAAGAAATAATAAAGTGAAATGTCCTATATATTTTGTTACAGATGAGATACTGAGAAGCATAAGTTGTACAGAAAATCCCCAGGGAATAATCGCCGTGGTAAAAAACAAAGAGTTAAATATTAAAGATGAGCAGGGATTTTATATTTTGGCAGATAGAATACAAGATCCAGGAAATATGGGGACTATAATAAGAAGTGCCCACGCTTCAGGAGCGCTGGGTATTATAACTACTAAAGGAACAGTAGATGTATATAATGAAAAAACCCTGAGGGCCACCATGGGATCTATATTTTATATACCTATAATTCAGGATGAAAATCTTGAGAAGGTAAGCACTTTAAGGCAAATGGGTTTTAAGTTAATATCCAGTTCTCTTGATTCAGATATTAATTTTTATGATATGGACTTAAGGGGGAAAATTATAATTGCAATAGGAAATGAAGGTAATGGACTTTTACAAGATGTGAAGAAAATTTCAGATATAGAAGTGAACATTCCCATGCCTGGGAATGCTGAATCCTTAAATGCAGCTGTGGCAGCTTCCATAATGATGTTTGAAGTAGTTAGGCAAAAGTTGAATTCACATGTTGACAATATGTAAATGTGTATGTAAAATTTAAAGGTATAAGTAGAAATTAAATATCATATTTTAGAATACTGTGAAAGAGAGAGTAGATATACGAAAGTTTTTTAGAGAGAAAAAGTTATGGCTGAGAGCTTTTTTAAAATGGAAGTATATTGAAGTTCGCTCTGGAGTACTTGCTGTGAAATTAAAGTATCTTTCAATCAATAATAAGCTAAAGATATCAAGTAGCAGCTAAGCGGGAAATACCGATAAATATACAAAGAGGATATTATTTTTAATGTCAATTTGGGTGGTAACGCGGATTAGTTCGTCCCTTAGGGGAGGGGCTTTTTTTATTTTTAAATTTGTTATTATTTTTAGAAGGAGGAGTATTTAAGATGAGAAAAAAATTAGAACAGATAAAGGAAAATGCATTTAAAGAATTACAAGATAAGAGAAAAGATTTAGATATAGAAAGTATAAGAATCAAATATTTAGGTAAAAAAGGTGAACTGACTCATATATTGAGAGGCATGAAAGAACTTTCCAAAGAGGAAAGACCAATTATAGGAAAACTTGCTAATGATATTAGAACTGCTCTTGAAAATGCAATAGAGGAAGCTTCCCAAAGAATAAAATCTAGTGAAAGAGAATCAAGAGTTAAAGGTGAAACTATTGATATTACTATGCCGGGAATAAAGCAGAATATAGGAAGACGTCATCCTTTAGAACAAGTTCTTGAGGATATGAAGGAAATATTTGTTTCCATGGGATTTACCATAGAAGAAGGGCCTGAAGTAGAGCTGGACTATTATAATTTTGAGGCTCTTAATATACCTAAGAATCATCCAGCCAGAGGAGAGCAGGACACTTTCTATATAAATGATAATTTAGTTTTAAGAACTCAAACTTCTCCTACACAGATAAGAACTATGGAAAAACAAAAACCACCAATAAAAATGATATCTCCAGGGAAGGTTTACCGTTCGGATTCGGTAGATGCCACTCATTCTCCCATATTTTATCAGATGGAGGGACTTGTAGTTGACAAAGGTATAACTTTTGCAGATTTAAAAGGTACCCTTGAACTATTTGCCAGAAAAATGTTTGGAGATGAAATGAAAACAAAGTTCAGACCACATCATTTTCCTTTTACAGAACCCTCTGCAGAAATGGACGCTACCTGCTTTGTATGTAATGGAGAAGGTTGCAGAGTATGTAAGGGAGAAGGGTGGATAGAGCTTTTGGGTTGTGGTATGGTTCATCCTCAGGTTTTAAGAAATTGTAACATAGATCCTGAAGTATATAGTGGATTTGCCTTTGGTATGGGGGTAGATAGAATGGTTATGTTGAAGTATGGAATAGATGATATAAGAAATATGTATGAAAGTGATATGAGGTTTCTAAATCAATTTTAACATGTAGATTAATAGTAAGGAGTAATTATACTTTAGAGAGGAGATTTTTATTATGAAAGTTCCAGTAACATGGTTAAAAGATTATGTAGATATAAATATTACAGGTAAGGAGTTGGGGGATAGACTGACTTTAAGCGGTTCAAAGGTAGAAGAGGTAGTTACAACAGGAGAAGACATAAAAAATGTAGTTACAGGTAAATTAATAAAAATAGAAAATCACCCCGGAGCAGATAATTTGTTTGTATGTCAGGTGGATGTAGGAAAGGAAGAGCCACTGCAAATTATAACGGCGGCTAAGAATATGAAAGAAAAAGATGTAATTCCCGTAGCATTACATGATTCCATCATTTATGGAGGAGTAAAAATAAAAAAGGGAAAGCTTAGAGGACTTGTATCAAACGGTATGTTCTGTTCTGAGGAGGAGCTTGGAATAGCAGGAGATAAACAGATTGAGGGACTTATGATTTTACCGGGGGATACTCCTATTGGAAAAGACATAAAAGAGGTATTAAACATGACAAGTTCCATATTGGATCTTGAAATAACTTCCAATAGGCCCGATTGCTTAAGTATTTTGGGAATAGTCAGGGAAACTGCGGCAACTTTAAATGAAACCTATAGATTGCCTGAATTTAAATATAGCTCTTCTTCTGATGGAAATATACAAGACAAATTAAAAGTTGAAATAAAAGATGGACTTTGTAGAAGATATATAGCAAGAGGAATAGAAGATGTAAAAATAAAGCCTTCTCCTTCATGGATGGAAGAAAGACTACTAGAGGCAGGAGTAAGACCTATAAATAACATAGTAGATATAACAAACTTTGTGATGTTGGAAATGGGCATACCTATGCATGCCTATGATATAAGGGAAATAACTTCAGGAAGTATAGTGGTTGAAAGGGCAGGAGAAGGAGAAAAATTTATTACGCTTGATAGTGAAGAGAGAATATTGGATAAAGACATACTTACTATAAAAGATGGGAATAGAACTATAGGAATTGCAGGAATAATGGGAGGACTTAATTCTGAAATCAGAGAGGATACTTCTTCAGTTGTTTTTGAGTGTGCTAATTTTAACGGAACTAACATAAGAATTTCTTCTCAAAAATTAGCCCTTAGAACAGAAGCTTCCTCCAGGTTTGAAAAAGATTTGGATCCTAATTTGGCTGAAATGGCTATGGATAGAGCCTGCTATTTAATAGAAATGCTTGGCTGCGGAAGGGTAATGGAAGGTACCATAGATGTATATAATGAAAAAGTTTATCCTCATAGTTTAGAGGTTGATTGTAATTGGATAAACAAATTCCTTGGAACCAACATACCGAAGGAAAATATGGTGGAATATTTAAATAGGCTGGCATTGAGGACAGAAATAGATGAGGATACTTTAAAAATAGAGGTTCCAACTTTTCGTGGAGATATAAATATAAAAGAAGATGTGGCGGAGGAAATAGCAAGAATATATGGCTATGACAATATACCTTCCACTATAATAAAAAGTGCAAGTACAAAAGGAGGAAAAAATGAAAAACAAAAATTAGATGATAAAGTGATAGAAACAATGATTTCAAGTGGATTCAGTCAATCTATAAACTATTCTTTCATTAGTAGAAAAGTATTTGATAAAATACTTTTAACAGAAGATAGTTCTCTTAGAAATGCAGTAATTATAAAAAATCCTCTGGGAGAAGATTATAGTATAATGAGGACTACCACATTATCTTCAATGATGGAATGTCTGAGCAGAAATTACTCTAGAAAAAATGAAATGGTAAGATTATTTGAAATAGGAAAAGTATATATTCCTCATGAAGATACGGATAAACTTCCTAAGGAAAAGAATATCATAACCATAGGCATGTATGGCAGTTCAGATTATTTTAATTTAAAAGGGGCTGTAGAAAATATACTGGAAATTTTAAAAATAGAGAGATTTTCTTTTCAAAGAGAGAGTGAAAATCCAAGTTTTCATCCGGGAAGAACTGCACTGCTCTATATAAAAAAAGACTTAGTGGGAATATTAGGAGAAATACATCCCAAGGTCTGTGAAAATTATGAGGTTGAAGAAAGATGTTACATAGCAGAACTTAATTTAGATATACTATATAGGTATGCCAATTCCTATAATAAATACACTCCTCTTCCTAAATTTCCATCGGTTACCAGGGATTTGGCAGTGTTGGTAGATGATGATATATTGGTACAGGATATAGAGGATATTATAAAAAAACAAGGCGGAAATATGGTAGAAAAAATAAAATTCTTTGATATTTATAAAGGAAAACAAATAGAGGCGGGTAAAAAGAGCATAGCCTACTCCATATCTTATAGACTTTCAAATAAAACACTTACTGATGCTGAAGTTAACAAAGTCCACGATAAAATATTGAAAGCCCTAGAATACAAACTGGGAGCACAGCTTAGATAAGGTGATTTTTATGGCTTAGATTGAAATTAATATTTTTCTTTTTCTAGGCCTTAAAACATGCTTTTTATTGTATATTATGGTATAATCTATATAGAAATATATGGAATTTTTAAATAATATATTTAATATGTAATGGATTTATGATAAAATATCCCTATGGGTTTAGAAAACATCATGATCTGAGAGGGTGTTTAAATGAATGTAGTGACAGTTTTTATAAATGGAATTGAATATAATTTAAAGGGAGACGAACAAGAGGAATATTTACATAAGGTTGCCAGTTATGTAGACAAAAAAATAAAGGATGTATTGAGAAATAATAGTAAGTTAAGCACTTCCTCAGCTGCTGTTTTATCTGCAATTAACGTAGCAGATGATATGTTAAAAACGCAAAAGATCAATCATGAGTTGTTGAAAGAATTGGATAAAATGAGGGAAATTGAGAAATCCAACAGGGAACAGATTGATTTTTTAAAAGAAGAGCTTAGTTCTTTAGAGGAAATTAACATGGAGTTTAAAATTAAACTTGAAAATAGTAGTGACAGCAAGAGCATAAATAAGAAAGAACGTCAGATTAACAAATTGCAGGAAGAACTGAAGGTTGCGAAAGAATCAACTCAAAAATATATCAATGAAAATAGAAAACTTATGTCACAAAACAAAGAATTGAAATTTCAAGTACAATCGGAAAAATATAAGGTAATAGATCTTCAACATAAATTAATAGAAAATGAAATAAGTCTGGTAAAGGAAAAAAAACAGAAAAACCCTCTTTTAAATAATGATGGAGTAAAATAAAAAAACTCAAGGCTCGTTACCTTGAGTTATAATAATTTAATATGCACAAATTAACAGCATGAACTGGATCCACATGTAGCTACTGCTCCTAGAGTTGCATTGTTGATAGCAAGGGTACCAACGGTAACTGCGCTGGTAACAGTGGCAACTACAGTATAGGTACAGCAGCAATCATTGCAGCAGGTATCATTGCAGTCACATACGAAAAATGAGAATGTCTGGCTAGTTAGCAATGCTACTAAGTTAAATGCAAATGCAGGTCCTACAGGGGTAGGTGTAATTTGATTACCGCACTGTTTAAATACTTGAATGTTTAAAGAACCGGTAAAAGCAACAGCTGCTACAAGATTACTTGCAAATTCAAGCTTGATGCAAGGATCTTTTAACTTGCAGGTATTTAATGTTAGTGTAGCAAGGGTAAAAGTAGTACCCAGGACAGTAGCTGCAGGTAGTGTAATTGAATTAGGACAACCGCATTTTACAATAGTTTGACACTCATGTTCTTGTTTTTTATTGCAAGGATCATATTGACCTTTGCCACAAGGGTCATATTGACCTCTGTTACAAGGATCACAATCATAATATCTTGACATAGAGTTCATAAAAGAAATCCTCCTTTTTATATTAAAGTTAAAATATATTAGAGCAAAAATGGCTTACGAGTATATATTGATAATTTTGTCATTAGTCTCTACTATAATATATGATTTCCAGAAAAAAAGGTGATCACATATAAAAAAACTTAAAGTATTTCAGTGGAATCCTCATCGCTATCATAGTAAGGGAATAATGGTTCTAAGTTTTGATCAGGATAAAATTTAGGAACAGGAGTCCTTTCGAATATTTCGCATGGATTTTCTTCGGATTCTTCACATGGCTCATCTGGAATTGGACAGTAGCTGTAAGCTGGAATGAGCAATTGCACAATAAGTTCACACTTTACAATAATGTAGTACCCTAAGGTAATATCCAAAACAAAATTTCCTGAAGAATCTTCTACTAATTCACCATCCAAAGCATCTGCAACCATTTCCAGTTTGATAATATTTGAATCCATATCTTTAGGGTAAGCAGCAGGTGTAAAGTTACCGGAAGTCTCGGCTATTGAATCTGGACAGTAAAACTTTCCAATTACATCTGTTCTATTGATTTCATAAAATTCGGTTTTATTTACATTATTACAATCAATGTAATCCGCGTAGAAAGAAATAACATAAGAAATAATAACTTTTTTGAAACCTTCATTCCTTTTAATTGGAATCCTATCTACAGAAATTAACTTTATATTAAAATCTCTACTTCCAAGATATCTCTTAGGATCAGCAAGAGCATTACTTCTCAATTCACAATCTGTTTTATTTGTATCAGGTCCTTCATTATATACAAGACATCTTTTAATTAGGCATTGATCAAATACTTTAGGTACCTCAATACAAACCAACTCAGAAGGATCAGGTAAACGTCCTTGTTTGTTTACAAGACCAGGACGCGGTACAAATTTATTAAAGTTGATGGACATAAATTCTCCTCCTTTTAAATATTTATTTTCAAAAAAATATGCAATCCTACACTGATATAGTATGCTTCATTATTTATAGTTGTGATTTTAGTAATACATTTTATAAAGATTTTATAAAATATAAATAGGGGGAGGTGAAAAATATTATGATAAATAAATACCCATGGATATTTATAAATAATAAGAAGGAAGTATGGAAATTCTATTTGAATAGTAATGGTGAATTAATGTATAAAATAATGTATGAAAAAGAAAAATGGACTGAAGAAAAAGTTATTGATACAGGAATAATTGAATTCGCAATATGTGTAGAAGATGAATTAATTCATATATTATATGTCAATAAAAGAAATGAAGTAAAATACTGCAGGAGAAAAGAGGAAAAGTGGATTGGAGAAAGAGTTTATAGCATAAGAAAAGATAATTTTCAAGTGCAGGATTTGAAAGCTGTGATTTTACAAGGCAAAATGCATTTATTTTATTTATTGGCTGCAGTAGATGGAAGTAAACGGGGAATTTTAAAGCACTGTCTTTGGGATGGCAAGAAAATAAAACTGTATACTATTCAATATATAGTTTTATCAGATAAAGTTAATAGATATTATGAAATACAATTAAATAAAAAAAGTTACATCGATGTGTTTTTTATTTCAAATAGAGGTGATGAATTATCCTTAAATTATTGTACTTACAAACATTCTTGGACTGAAGCTAAAAGGCTCTATGGAGTTCAATGTGATAATATAATATTTAAAGTATTAAATACAAATTATGCTTATAATATAGTTAATAAAATTAAAGAGGGAGCCATATATTCTCTGGAACATGTCCGTATTGAAGAAAATGTCAGTATGAAAAAATATCAAATTTACAAGGGCAGTATAGAACCTGTTGAACCGATTATGTTTTATATAGATGAGAAGATGTTTACTTGCTGGCATGAAGGAGGTCGTATTTTTTGTTCTGAATATAAGTTTGGCAAATGGGAAGTTCCAGTTAAATTTAATAAAAATTTAAGAGAACCCATTAAGTCATATAATTTTTTAAATATGGGAAATACAAGTGGATCACATATAGTTTATGGTACAGAAGATATAGATTTATGTGTTTTTACCTTTGAAGAGTTAGTTGAAAATTATATATCCGCAGTAGAAGAAGAAAAATTATCAAGTGACTCTAGTGTTGGGGCTGAAGATAAAGGTATTGAAGAAATAAAAGATAAGTTTAAAAGAATATGTTATGAAAATAGTCTTCTTAAAGAAAAAATTGATTCATTTAGTGTTAATATGAAAAAGAAAAAATTTATTGTACAGGAATATGAAGATAAAATCAATAGAATACTTGAAGAAAAAAAGAAATTGAAGGAACATTGTAATTTTTTTATGGAAGTTAAACAAAATGTTCAAAAGGAATTGGATGAAACAAAAAATGAATTGGAAAAGCAGAGAATGTTTAATAATAATATTAAAAATGATCTAAATAAAAAAAGTAAAGATAATAAACTTCTTAAGGAAAAAATAGATTCTTTAATAGAAGAGAATGCTAGACTTAAAGAAGAATTGGATTTTGAGAGAAGTCAATCCTTAGTGACAAAATTATTTAGAAAGAAGGAGTAATTTAATGTGCTCCTTCTTTAGATTATGTCATATTTATAGGATTAGGTAATAACTTTGGTATAGAGGGTTTTGGTTTATATGTCTACAAGTATACTTGATAATTTATAAATACATATTGTATATAGGGCTTTTACTTTTAAGTCTACATATTTTTAGAGATTGTGTAATTATGGAAATATGTGGGCAAAGATACAGGAATCATTTTATCTTTAAGAGTAATTCATTTATATTCTTCTCCATTATCTTCTAGATATTCATCTTCATATTCCTCTGGGTATTCATCTTCATATTCCTCTTCCTCTTCGTCTATTCCTGAGCCTGGAGCTCTGTCAGGAAATAATGGTTTTAAGTTTTGATCTGGATAAAATTTAGGTACTGGGGCTTTAATAAATTTATCACATAAATTTTCTTCAGGTTCAGGTGCACATGGCTCCTTAGGCACTGGACAGTAACTATAAGCAGGTATTAACAGCTGTACTACTATTTGACACTTAACTATAATATAATAACCTAAGGTGATATCTAGATATTTTCTGTCATTGCATTCAGTTAATACTCCCTGAAGTGCTTCTGCTACCATTTCAAGTTTTATGATGTTTGTATCACAGTCATTTAAGTTATTGGAATTAACAGAGCTGTTAGATGCTTTAGACAATGAGTCAGGACAGTAGAAGCTTCCAATTATATCTTTTCTATTAATTTCGAAAAGCTCGCATCTGTTTACTGCATTACAGTCAATATAGTCTGCATAAAAGGATATAACGTAACAAATAATTATTTTTTTAAATCCAGTTTTCCCTATAATAGGGATTTGTTCTACGGATTTTAATGTAATTTTGAAATCTCTGCAGCCTGCAAATATTTTTGGTTCATCTAAGGGATTACTCCTTAATTCACAGTCTGAGGTGTCTGTATCAGGACCTTCATTATAAAAAAGGCATCTTTTAATTAAACACTGGTCAAAAACTTTAGGCACCTCAATACAAACTAATTCTGATGGGTCCGGCAGGCAGCCTTGCTTATTTACAAGTCCAGGACGTGGTGTGAAATTATTAAAGTTTATTGACATAGTTTTCCTCCTTTTAAGAAGTATACAATATTTACATTATATATTATGCTTAAAAATCATAGGTGTGATTTTTTTATAATAAATAATGATTCAACAATAAGGTATTTACTTCCCTATTAAATAGAATTTATTCGAAAAATAATTAGCCTTGAATTTTATTTTTTAATATATTACCCACATCACTATCCTTTGTGTATGTAATTATCAAGTGATTTAGAAGTAAGAATCACCTTAATATTATAATATGCATTAATAGTATATTTTGTTAACTTCAATAAGAGCTAGTTTTAAAAACTAGCCCCTATTTTTATAAACATTATTTTTTTTGCTTTAATTCATCAATTGGAAAATTCCAGTCTGAATCCAATGTAGGGTATGATTTTCTAACTTGTCTTTTAACACCCTGCTTGGAAGTATTTCTAGCACAGTTGTTAGAACCATCCAAGTATGAAACTTGTTGTTTCTGTAATAGTTTCAAGCATAAATATACAACTGATTTGTCAGTAAATTCTTCAAATTCCTCTTCATTGATAAATCCTTCAATTGGAATACCTCTGTCATCAATATCTGCATCAAAAACTGCAGACCATTCTAGTTCACAAAAAATAGGTTCATTAAAAATTTCAATATTGGATCTATCTGCTTCTCTTATATTTTTTCCTTTTCTTTTATTATCAAAATACCTAGCTACTCTAGGAGGAAGGTTTGGAGAAACCTTTGGGAAATTTTCAAATTTCACTTCAGTATAAGCTTTGAATGGAACGTGAACAGTAGTATCTTTAATACTTCCCCCTATTCCTGATTCAGTAGTACATTCTCTTACAGCATATTCTATATTTTTTCTTATATAACCTTCGATAAATACTTTATTAGTTGGTGCAATATATCTGCATTGAGTTAAGAATATCTGCTTTTCTATTCTCTTTATTTCATAAGAAGGCTCATTTAGTCTTATTTTTGACTCTGAATCTATTTGAATCACAAGTTCTGCAAGAACTTTTGGAACTTTGTATTCTCCTTGTGGCCATGGATAATTAGTAGCAGGCACAAGTGTATCTGCATTTATAATTCTAGCATTACAGGTAGAATCACAAGAAAAGTTAGTGTTTTCCATTTTATTATCTCCTTTTTTAAAAAAGTTAAGGATAATAATGTTGTTTTATATCCTAGTACATACTATTCTAAAATAAAAAAAATGTACACATAAAATCCACAAATTATATTTAGAGGATGTCATATTTATCTGATTCAGTATGTAAGTTTATTGTGTGATGCCATTATTTTGTGGTACTATAAATAAGAATTTATCCGACTTTATGAGTAAACTCCACTTGGATCTAGGAATTACCTGATCTGAAGCCGCAATTAGCTAGTGCTTCAGCTTCTTTAAAGAATATAATAATTACCACAATCATAAATTGTGAACTGTAAATCGTGAATTATGAATTAATATATAGGGAGATAGATTTATGAAAAAAATAGAGTTGTTAGCTCCTGCGGGAAATATAGAAAGCTTATATGCTGCGGTTCAAGCAGGAGCAAATGCAGTTTATTTAGGGGGAGATAGATTTTCTGCCAGGGCTTATGCTCATAATTTTGATGATGATTCTATGAGAGGTGCAGTGAAATATTGTCATCTATATAATGTAAAAATCTATGTAACCATGAACACCATAATGAAAGAAGAAGAATTGAACAAAGCTTGTGAGTATGCAAAATTTTTATATGATATAGGAGTAGATGCTCTTATAATACAGGATATTGGCTTTTTTCATATACTGAAGGAGAATATACCGGACTTTGAAATCCATGCTTCTACTCAGATGACAGTACATAATGGAGAGGCTGCACTTTTTTTAAGTAATATGGGATTTAAGAGAATAGTGCTTTCAAGAGAACTCTCTTTAAAGGAGATAAGACATATATCTAAAGAACTTGGAATAGAGACGGAAATATTTATACACGGTGCCCTTTGTGTATGTTATTCAGGACAGTGTCTTATGAGTAGTGTTATTGGTGGAAGAAGCGGAAATAGAGGAAGGTGTGCCCAACCCTGTAGACTTCCCTATAAAATAGTAAATAAAAAAGAAAGTACTGAAAAAAGTGGATATCTTTTAAGTCCCAAGGATATGTGTACTATTGAAGATATGCATGAAATAATAGAAAGTGGTGCATCCTCCTTAAAAATTGAAGGAAGAATGAAAAGGCCTGAATATGTAGCTGGAGTTGTGACAGAATATAAAAATGCAATTGAAAATTTTTATGATAATTTTTCTTCCCTGCGTAATGATATATGTATAAACAGGGATACACAAAAAAAACTTTTACAATTATTCAATAGAGAAGGTTTTTCCAAGGCTTATCTATATGGGAATACGGGAAAAGACATGATGGCATATTCCTTTCCTAAAAATACTGGAATTAAAATAGGAAGGGCAGAAAATGATAAAACTATTTTTTTATGTGAAGATATATCTTTAAATGATGGAGTGAGAGCTGGAAATGAAGGTTTTACTGTTTCCAAGATAATTAAACATGAGCAGGAAGTAAATAGAGCTTATAAAGGGGAAAGGGTAAAAATTATACCGGCTAAATATAATAGTGGAAGTATAATATATAAAACTTCCGATTTTGAACAGCTAACACAATTACAAAATATATATAATAATCCCTATGGGAAAAAATTTGGTCTGAATTTGAAAGTAGAATTTCAGAAGGGAAAACCTATTGTACTCTGTACTAATTTTAAGGGCAAAGATTTTAAAGTAGAGGGAGAAAAGGTTTTAGAAGCACTAAAACAACCTCTGAGTAAAGATAGAATATGTAAAAGTATAAATAAAACAGGAGATAACATATTTCAATTTGATAATATAGAATTTGAAAGTTTTGAGGAAGGGTTTTTACCTATATCGGATATAAATCAAATTAGAAGAAAACTTTTAAATCAGATTGAAAAATATATATTAAGTATAGATAGAAAAAATAATGGCTTAAATAGTATATTTTTAAAAAGAAAATTTAATGAAATTTGTCTTCCTGAAAAAATGGTAGTTGTAAATAGCAGTGAGCAGCTAGAAGCCGCCCTTGAAATGGAGTTTAATCATATATGCATAAATCCATTTCAAAGAAATGAAGACATTAATTTAGGAAGTATTAAAGTTGATAAAATATATATTAAAATACCTAATATAATAAGAATGGAATTTGATTATATAGAAGAATTTATAAATAAAAATTTAAGTAGAATACGGGGAATAGTTACAGGGAATCTAGGTATAATAAGTAAATTTTCTAATAAAATACAGATTTTTGGCGATTATAAATTGAATATAACAAATAATTATGCTTTGGAGGTTTATAACACGTTTACCAATGGAAATTGCTTGAGTGTGGAATTAAATAGAAATGAGATAAAAAAATTTATTTCAAATAGTAATTTTAGAAGCCAGATACTAGTATATGGAAAAATAGAGGCTATGGTTAGTGAATACTGCGCTATAGGAAGTATTTTTGGAGGCAAATCTAGTTGTAAAAATTGTAATAAAGTCTGTGAAGAAGGAGACTTCTTACTTGTAGACAGGAAGAAAAAAGGATTTACAGTAAAAACAGATAAATTCTGCAGAAGTTACATATACAATACAGTACCTGTTAATTTAATTTCAAATATAAAAGATTTAAGAAATATGGGTATCAATTCTTTTAGAGTCGATTTTATTGACGAAAATTATAAAAGGACAAAGGAAATACTAAAATATTTTAAAGAAGAACAGTTTAAAGGCGATTTTAGTAAATTTACAAGATCACATTATAGAAATGGAGTAGAATAGATATAACTTTAGCCTTGAAAGGAAGGATAAATTTAAATGAATGAAAAATCACTAAGGATTTTAGAATTTTATAAAGTAAAAGATGAATTAAAGAAGTATACAAATACTAATGCAGCTAAGGATTTGGTGGATAATTTAAAGCCCTATGATAATATACATGATGTAAGAGAACATTTGGAAGAGACTGAAGAGGCATTAAAACTCATTATATCCAGGGGAAATCCTCCCTTTGATGGAGTTTACGATGTGAGACAGGGTGTAAAAATGGCACAAAAAGGTTCTATACTTATGCCAGCACAAATTTTTAGAATAGGAGCTATTTTAAAAGCTTCCAGGAGATTTGAAAAATATATAAAGGCAAAGGGGGAAGGTGAAGGTTTCAGAATTATAGAAGATATTTGTCAGGGCATTGTTTTATTAAAGGGTTTAGAAGATAAAATTTTTATCTCCATAGAAAGTGAAGATGAAATATCAGACAGGGCTAGTTCTCTTCTGTATAACATCAGAAAGAGCATTAGGGATAAAAATGCTTCTGTAAGAGATAAGGTAAACTCACTTATAAGGAATTATTCTTCTTATTTACAGGATAATTTGTATACTATAAGAGGAGATAGATATGTACTGCCGGTAAGGGCAGAAAATAAGGCTTTAGTACCGGGGCTTGTTCACGATCAAAGTTCCAGTGGTTCAACGCTGTATATAGAACCTATGGCTCTTGTGAATTTAAATAATGAAATAAAAGAATTGAAGTTAAAAGAGAAAGCTGAGATAGATAGAATATTATATGAACTATCCAAGGAAATACATGACAATATAGTTGTGATTAAAAACAATGCAGATATAATATGGGAGTTGGATTTTATATTTGCTAAAGCTAAATTTGGAAGTGAATTAAATGGTAACATCCCTATAGTGAATGATAATTGTATAATAGATATAGTAGAGGGAAGACATCCTCTTATAGATAGAAAAACAGTAGTACCTATGGATGTATATATGGGTAAGGATTTTACTTGTCTTGTTATAACAGGCCCCAATACTGGAGGAAAAACTGTAGCCCTTAAAACTATGGGACTTTTACACATTATGGCTCTAAGTGGGCTTATGATACCTGCCAGGGAAAATTCAACTGTAGGATTTTTTACAGAGATATTTGCAGATATTGGGGATGAACAGAGTATAGAGCAGAACTTATCTACTTTTTCTTCTCATATGACCAACATAATTAATATAATAAATAATTCTGATGAAAAGTCTTTAATATTATTTGATGAATTGGGGGCTGGTACCGACCCTACAGAAGGAGCGGCACTTGCGGTATCCATACTGGAAAATTTGAAAGATAGAGGTTCTATGATAGTTGCTACAACTCATTACAGTGAATTGAAAGCTTATGCCTTAAAAAGTAATGGAGTAGAAAATGCTTCAGTAGAATTTGATGTGGATACTTTAAAACCTACATATAAACTTATGATAGGGATACCTGGAAAATCAAATGCCTTTGAAATATCAAAAAGACTTGGATTGCCTGAATTTATAATAAAAGCTGCAAGAGAGAATATAGCCAGTGAAGCTTTAAAGTTTGAAGATTTGATTCAAAGTCTTCAGGAAAAAAGGATAAAGGCTGAAAATTATTTTAGAGAAGCAGAGATTTTAAAAAGAGAAGCAGCTAAAATAAAAGAAAAATATGAACAGAAAGCTATTAGATTGCAAGAGGTAAGGGATAAATCCATTACAGAAGCCCATAGAAAAGCCAGAGAAATAATAAGAGAATCCAAAGAAGAGGCAGATAGAATTCTGAAGGACATAAGGGAATTAGAAAAGATGGGATATAGTTCTTCTGTAAAACATGAATTAGAAGAACGTAGAAAAATGCTTAAAGATAAGCTGGAAAATGTTGAAGAAAATTTATATAAAGCTAAAAGTGAAGATGGTCAGCGGCTTAAATCTGTGAAAGAAGGCGAAGAAGTATTTATTCCATCACTGAATCAAAAGGTGTTGGTATTATCAAAGCCCGATAATAAAGGAGAAGTACAAGTTCAGGCAGGTATTATGAAAATAAGTGTCAATTTAAAAGAATTAAGGGCACCTAAGGGAAGCACCAAAAACACAGATAAAAAATTGAAAAGAGAAGCTAATTTAAATTTAAGAAGTGTTGCTACGTCAGTGGATTTAAGGGGAATGGATTCTATAGAGGCAGCTTATATTACAGATAAGTATTTAGATGATGCATATGTAGCAGGACTTAAAGAAGTAACTATAATACATGGAAAAGGTACGGGGATATTAAGAAGTTCTATAACAAATATGTTAAAATCTCATTCCCATGTAAAAAACTATAGAATTGGTGAGTATGGTGAAGGTGGCACTGGAGTTACAATAGTAGAATTGAAATAGAGTTGACTAGGAGGAAAAAATGATATTGGTTAGTGCATGTTTGTGTGGAATTAATACTAAATATAATGGAGAAAATAATCTTTCTCAGGGGGTATTAAAACTTATAAGGAAAGAGAAAATGATACCTATATGTCCAGAACAGCTGGGGGGACTTACCACTCCAAGAAAACCCTGTGAAATATGTGGAGGTACAGGAGGCGACGTGTTGGATAGAAAAGCTATTGTAATAACTTCAGATGGAAAAAATGTTACAGATAATTTTTTGAGAGGTGCCTATGAAACTTTAAATCTAGCTAAAGCATTCAATATAAGAAAGGCCATATTAAAATCTAAAAGTCCTTCCTGTGGCTATAATAAAATCTATGATGGTAGTTTTAAGAGAAATATTATAAAAGGAAATGGAGTTACAACAGAACTGCTTATTAAAAACGGAGTAAAGATATATACAGAAGAAGATATATCAAGTGGTTCTAAGGTTTAGATGGAGTTTACTCATAAGTAGTACTTTCTCCATCTGAACCTTATTAACAGTATTCTTAGTGTGTTTAGCACTTAGAATACGTTATCCTTTAGAGGAAGAACTTATAAAGGGGATGCAGCAATGCTTACAACACCCCACTTTGAAGAAGCTTTAACTTTCTAGTAAGTGTTGATTTATAATACTACTTTTATATATTCTACTTCAGGGTCCTCAGTGCCTTGAACATATAATCCAGTGTTCTTTAGTTTTTGTACATAATCTACAATTTCTTTTGTTATCTCTTCTCCAGGACAAAGTATTGGTATTCCGGGAGGATATGCCATTAAGAACTCCCCACTTATCATTCCTATGCTGTTTTTTAGGAGAAGTGGTTTTTTAGGAGAATTAAATGCATCTCTTGGAATTTTTATTTGTTTTGGTATATCAGGAATATCTAAAAAATCGGATTTTTTATTTTCCTTAACATAATATTCCGTACTTATTTCTTTTAATGCATGCAAAAGGGTGTCCATGGCTTCTTTGGTATCTCCAAAAGAACCTACTGCTAAAACATTATATAAATCTGAAAGCTCCATTTGAATATGATATTTATTGGATAAGATCATATCTAAGTCATATCCTGTGATTCCAAGTTCTCTACAGTTTATAGTTATTTTAGTAGGATCAAGGGCTGTGACACCCTCATTTCCTACTATTTCTTCTCCAAAACAGTAAAATCCTTTAATATTATTTATTTCATATCGTACATAATTTGCAAGTTCAATGGATTTATCCAAAAGTTCTTTGCCCCAGAGGGCTATTTGTCTTCGGGCACAATCAAGTGAAGCCATTAAAATATAAGAGGGAGAAGTTGTCTGCAGTAGAGATAAGACCTGATGCACTCTATTTATGTCAATTCGCTCTGAACAGACATGAAGTAGGGAGCATTGGGTTAAGGCACCGATTATTTTATGAGTACTCTGGGCACACATATCGGCACCGGCTTCTATAGCAGACATGGGCAGATTATCATTAAAACCAAGGTGTGGTCCGTGAGCTTCATCTACAATTAAAGGAATATCATAACTGTGCACAATATCTGAAATTTTTTTTATATCTGTAGCTACTCCATAGTAGGTAGGATTTATTATTAAGACAGCTTTGGCATCAGGATGCTTCTTTAGAGTATCCTCTACAGTTTCGGGAGTAACACCTTGTGCAATTCCTACCCTTTTATTCAGGGCCGGCTGCATATATACAGGTATTGCACCGCTTAGTATAATTCCTGCAGTAACAGATTTATGCACATTTCTTGGAATTATTAATTTGTCACCGGAATTTACTACGGACATAATCATTGACTGTATAGCTCCTGATGTACCGTGAATGGAAAAAAAAGCAGCATCAGAACCGTAGGCATCTGCAGCCAATTGCTGAGCTCTTTTTATTGGACCTGTAGGATGGTGAAGGCTATCCACTAGTTTAAATACAGTAACGTCAATTTTAAAGGGGTTTTCTCCTATAAATTGTTTAAATTCATTATCCATTCCCACACCTTTTTTATGTCCTGGCACATGAAAAGGTATGGTGTCCCTGTTTACATATTCCATTAATGCATCAAATAGTGGAGTTTCACTTTGATCTAATCTATACACCTTGATAAAGCACCTTCTTTCATAAAAATATCCCTTTAACTTTAAAAATTAAAGGGTTGGCTACACGTTTAATAAAAACTAATATCATTATATGTTAATTGATCTATAAATTCAATAATATGCAGCTAATTTTTACATAAATAATAGAATGTATTAATAACATATTTATAAATTATGTACATAAAGTAAAATATAATATTATAGGTATTTTTGATTATAAAATTTATAGTATAATAGTAAATGCTAAATATTGCATGTAGGAGGTAAAAATATGTATAGAGAAAAGTATGAATTCTGGTTAAATTCATCTTATTTAGATGATGAGGAAAAATTAGAATTAAAAAATATAAAGGATGAAAAGGA
The DNA here is from genome assembly GCF_000016505.1 of Clostridium kluyveri DSM 555. Lineage (NCBI taxonomy): Bacteria > Bacillati > Bacillota > Clostridia > Eubacteriales > Clostridiaceae > Clostridium > Clostridium kluyveri. The sequence goes on along the minus strand of NC_009706.1, from coordinate 3,248,713 downwards.
AATAGAAGATAGATTTTATAAAGATTTGGAATTTGGTACGGGAGGTCTTAGGGGAATAATAGGCGTTGGAACTAATAGATTGAACATACATACTATTGGAAAAACCACTGAGGGCTTGTCAAGATACCTTATAGAGGCATATGGCAGTAATATCTCTGTAGCTATAGCCTATGATTGTAGAATAATGTCTGAAGAATTTGCAAAAGCGGCTGCAAGCAATTTATGTGCAAATGGTATAATAGTAAATCTTTTTGGTACACTTCATCCTACTCCAATGCTTTCTTATGCGGTAAGAGAGCTTAAATGCAAAGCAGGTATTGTTATAACCGCATCCCATAATCCTAAAAATTATAACGGATATAAGGTTTATGGAGAAGATGGGGGACAGGTAACAGATAAAATTGCAAATAAAATACTTAGCTATATAAACAATGTGAATGATTTTTCTGAAATAAAGCGTATGGATATAAAAGAAGCAGAGAATAGAAAAATTTTGAACATAATAGGAGAAGATATAGATAAGCCTTATATAGAAAAAGTAAAACAGATGGTTATAAGAAAAGATATGGTATCCTCCTGTGGAAAAAATTTAAATGTAATATACACACCTCTTCATGGAACTGGGAATATACCCGTAAGGAGAGCTCTAAAAGAACTGGGATATGAAAATGTATTTATAGTAAAAGAACAGGAATATCCAGATGGAAATTTTCCTACAGCAGTATGTCCTAATCCAGAAGATCCCAAGGTATTTCAATTGGCTTTAGAGCTTGCCAAAGAATTAAAACCAGATATAATATTTGGAACAGACCCTGATTGTGACAGGATAGGAATCATAGTAAAATATGATGACAATAATTATAGAACACTCACCGGAAATCAGGTGGGAATTCTTTTGACAGAATATATTTTATCCTCACTTAAAGAGTTAAATAGATTACCTGAAAATGGTGTTATAATAAAGACAATAGTAACCACGGAAATGGTAAGAGATATAGCAAAAGATTATAATGTAGGACTTATAGATGTATTGACGGGATTTAAATATATAGGGGAAAAAATAAAGGAATTTGAACAGTGGCAAGATAAGAAGTTTATATTTGGATTTGAAGAAAGTTATGGTTATTTAGCAGGAGATTTTGTAAGGGATAAAGATGCTGTGATTGCGTCTACTTTAATATGTGAAATGGCTTTATATTATAAAATGAAAGGAATAAATATCTACGAGGCCTTAATTAATCTTTACAACAAATATGGATTTTATAAGGAAAATATAATTTCTATAGAACTTAAAGGGAAAGAAGGCTGTGAAGAAATGGACACAATACTTGAATATTTGAGACATTCTATGAAAAGAACGCTGGGAGGAGTAAAAATAGTCAAAAAACTAGACTATAAATTAAGTATTGAAAAAGATCTTGTAAATATAACTGAAAATGTAATACAGCTTCCAAAGTCAAATGTGCTTAAATTTGTTATGGAAGATAAGAGTTGGTTTGTAGTAAGACCTTCAGGAACAGAACCGAAGATAAAACTTTATTTTTCAGTAATAGGAAATAGTTTTAAAGATTCTGAAGAAAAAATGGAAATATTAAAACAAAATGTAATGACTATAATCAAGGATGCAAAGTGTTAATAATAAAATGTGCAGGTGGCAGAACTTATGAATATAAAATCTTATTTTGCAGAGAAATTGTCTAAATTATTATTTTTAGAAATAAAAAAAGAAAATATTAGAAAGATATTTAATGTTTTATTAAAAGAAGATATATATATACCTATAAATTCCAAATATATAGTAGACAGCATTAAACTACAGGATAATCTGGATAAAATACCCATGACATATTTTATAGAAGGCATGTTTTATGTGCTGGGAGCAGATGAGCAGTTTAGATTCAACAAATATTATAAAAAGATAATTTTTAAGGATAAAAATAATAATAAGTTTATAAAAAGTATAATTGGAAAAAATGTTAAAAGCAAAAATTATGAAGAAGCCTATATAATTTTGAAGGGTTTATCACAGATAGAAGATACTTTAGAGATATATGATAAACTTATAATTATGGCAGATGAAATTAGGAAAAAAAATATTATATTTAAAGAAGAGGAATTAAATATATTACAAAAGGCTAAACTTAAAGATAATTATGCTCTGCCTTATTTATATGAGGCAATTATAAAGAAAGAAGAAAGGGACTATGAAAGAGCACTGTTTTGTATAAATAACTACATAGTAAAAGGTGGAGAAGAAACCCTGGAGGTAACAGATATGAAGCAGTGGCTAAAGTCTTGTGTAAATTATGATAGAGGAAAGGAACTTTTAGAAAGTAATCCTCTGGAGGCTTTAAAGTATTTAATTCCCCTCATAGATGTTTTAGGTAACAATGCTTCTATTTATTACTATATAGCTGTGGGATACAGGATGGTTAATAATCACGAAAAAGCAATTTATTATTTGAATGAAGCTTTAAATATAGACAGCAGTTTAGTGGAAGTGGTAAATGAAATGGGAATAAATTATGCATCTTTAGGAAATTATGAAGGGGCTATAGCTTATTTAAGAAAGGCTTTTGAAGCCACTAGATCAGTGGAGATATGTACAAATCTCATATTATGTTATTTAAATTCAGGAAATCTAAAAGATGCTAAAATTCATCTGGAAATTGCAAAGAAACTAGAACCAAAAGATCAGGTGGTAGTGGAATTAGAGGGCATAATCAATAAAACGGTAGATAGAAATTAAAGATTAATTGAAAGGAGATTTATTATGAATGTAAAAAAGGCTATAATACCTGCTGCAGGACTTGGCACACGGTTTTTACCTGCTACTAAAGCCCAACCTAAAGAAATGCTTCCCATAGTAGATAAGCCCACTATACAATATATTATAGAAGAAGCTGTAGCCTCTGGAATAGAAGAAATATTGATAATAACAGGAAGAAATAAAAGGGCTATAGAAGATCATTTTGATAAATCTATAGAATTAGAAAGGGAACTAGAAAAAAAAGGGAAAGAAGATCTTCTAAAAATAGTAAGAGATATATCCAGCATATCAGATATTTACTATATAAGACAAAAAGAACCCAAAGGTCTTGGCCACGCCATAGGCTGTGCCAGAACTTTCGTAGGAAATCAACCCTTTGCGGTAATGCTTGGAGATGATGTGGTAGATAATGAAATCCCTTGTCTAAAGCAGCTTATAGATTGTTATAATGAATATAAAACTTCAATTATAGGAGTACAGGAAGTACCTAAAGAAGAAGTATACAAATATGGCATAGTGAAAGGTATGTACATAGAAAATAATGTATATAAGGTTAAAGATTTAATAGAAAAACCCAAAGTAAAAGAAGCTCCTTCAAATATGGCTATACTAGGAAGATATATAATAACTCCTTCTATATTTGAAATACTACAAAATACTACTCCAGGAAAAGGAGGAGAAATACAGCTTACAGATGCCCTTAGAACTCTGGCCAAAAATGAAGCTATGTACGCTTATACTTTTCAAGGAAGAAGATATGATGTGGGTGATAAGCTTGGATTTCTTCAGGCCACAGTGGAATTTGCATTAAAGAAAGAAGAACTAAAAAAACCTTTTATGAAATATCTTTTAGGGTTGAAAGAACAGACTGTATTTAAAGAAGTTAAGGATGAAGTAACCGATAAGGTAAAAGAGAAACAACTGCAATAAGGTAACATTTGATTTTGCTGTAATTTAACTATATGTTAAATTACAGCAAAAATGATTATGGCAATGTTAAGCTTATAGGTATAATTACTGGATGGCAAAAATATGTTGATTAATTTTCTTTATGATGTAAAATAGATAAGGAGAGTTTATATAATCAATAAATTTAGGAAGTGTTTAAATGCAGAAAGACAAAAAACTTATAGTGTATGACATATTTTTTCTCATAGCTTCTTTATATTTTGCTTTGTTACTTAGGTTTGAATTTAATGTACCATCGGAATATATGATATTTTTTAAATTGTCTGTTGTTCCTGTGGTCATAGTGACCTTGATTTGCAATAAATTTTTTAATCTATATAACAATATATGGAAATATGCATCTGTGGAAGAGTTAATTTCTATAGTGTATTCTGTATCTCTATCTAACATTATTTTCATAATTTACAGTTACTTCGTGAATTATAAGATTCTGGAAAATAGGTATTATAGATTTCCCTATACAGTACATATAATTCTCTGGATACTGTCTGTATTGGCATTGGGCGGAATAAGATTTACATATAGACTTTCTGGAGATAAAAAGGAAGAAAATTGTACAAAAAGAAGGCATAAAAATCTCCTCATAATTGGAGCAGGAGATGCCGCTGCCATGCTTATAAAAGAAATAAAAAAACATACAAATTTCAATTATAATATAATAGGTCTCATAGATGATGACAAATCTAAAAGGGGAAAACTTATAAAGGGTATAGAAGTTTTAGGGGGAAGAAATGAAATAATAGAAGTATGTAAAAATAGGCAAATAGAAGAGATAATAATTGCAATGCCTTCTGCTGAACTCCATACAAAAAGAGAAATCATAAACATATGTAAAAATACAAAGTGCAAGCTAAAAACCTTACCGGGTATATATGAAATGATAGATGGAAATATAAATATTACAAAACTTAGAGATGTAAATATAGAAGATTTGCTTGGAAGAGAAGAGGTTAAATTAAATACTCAGAATATAAGCAAATATATAAAAAATAAAATTATAATGGTTACAGGGGGAGGCGGCTCTATAGGATCTGAATTGTGCAGACAGATAGCCAAATTTCAGCCGAAACAATTACTTATATTAGATATATATGAAAATAATGTATATGATCTTGAGATGGAATTAAACTATAATTATATTGATTTAAATAAGAAAATAATTATCGCATCTATAAGAGACGGCGGCAGATTAAAAGATGTATTTAGGAAATATACCCCCCAGGTGGTTTTTCATGCAGCCGCTCATAAGCATGTTCCTCTTATGGAAGGTAATCCTCAAGAAGCAGTAAAGAACAATATAATTGGGACTTATGAGGTTTTAAAATGCTGTGATGAATTTAAAGTAGAGAAATTTGTACAGATAAGTACGGATAAAGCAGTGAATCCTACTAATGTTATGGGGGCTACAAAAAGGTTTTGTGAAATAATGGTGCAGGCTTTTAATGAAGTCAGTAAAACTGAATATGTGGCTGTGAGATTTGGGAATGTACTGGGGAGTAATGGTTCTGTAATCCCATTATTTAAAAGGCAAATAGCCCATGGAGGACCTGTTACAGTAACTCATCCTGAAATAAATAGATTTTTTATGACAATTCCAGAAGCGGCTCAATTGGTAATTCAGGCAGGTGCTATAGCTGCCGGAGGAGAAATTTTTGTACTTGATATGGGAAAACCTGTAAAAATAGTGGACTTAGCTAGAGATCTTATAACTTTGTCAGGATATGAACCGGATATGGACATAAAAATAGAATATACAGGTCTGAGACCGGGGGAGAAGCTGTATGAAGAATTACTTATGAATGAAGTAGCATTGACTTCTACAGAGCATGATAAAATATTTATAGAAAAACCTGCTAAGATAGATATGAATTTTATAGAAAAATCTATTGGTGAATTTAAAGAAGTGTTAGATCAGGATAAAGAGCAGATAATTCAGCTTATAGAAAAAAAAGTTCCTACTTATAAGAGAAAAAAATAACAAAAGGATGAATAAGCCCATGAAGAATATACTAATTATTTCCCATATGTATCCCTCACCTTCAAATAGTGTTTTGGGTATTTTTGTCCATAAACAGGTGCAGAAGCTTATAAATGAGGGCTGTAAAGTTAAGGTAATATGTCCGGTACCCTACGTACCATCTTTTTTAGGTATAATAAAAAAATATAAAGCTTATATTGATATTCCCGCTAAAATATTTCTTGATGGGGTGGAAGTTTTTTATCCGAGATACATAGAGTTCCCACGGGGAGTGTTTTTGCAATATTCTGGAATTTTTATGTATCTTGGCATAAAAAGAACTATAAATGAATTATATAATAGATTTAAGTTCAATGTCATACATGCACATACTGCTATACCCGTGGGTTTTGCCAGTATTTTTTTAAGTAAAAAATACAATGTACCCTTTGTGGTAACCATTCATGGTCAGGATTTTCAGTATACAATAAAAAAGAATAGTATGTGTAGAAAAAGTGTATTTAAAGTTTTAAAAGATGCAGACAAAATAATAACTGTCAGTAATAAATTAAAAAATGTTATAACAGAAAAGCATATTTTAAATAAAACCGTAGTTATAAATAATGGGATAAACCCTGAGGAATATGTAATAAATGAACAAGTTAAATTAAAAGGAAGTCACATAATGCTAAGTGTGTCTGCCTTAATAAAAACCAAAGGTATAGATTTAAATATAAAAGCAGTATCGGAACTTATAAAAACATATCCAGATTTAGTATATTATATAATTGGGGATGGAGAAGAAAATAGAAATTTAAGAAAACTGGTAAATGATCTGAATCTAAATAGAAATGTGGTTTTTTTAGGTAGATTGCCTCATTCTAAGGTAATAAAATATATGTCTTCAAAATGTGATGTTTTTTCACTTCCCAGCTGGCAAGAAGGATTTGGAATAGTATATATAGAAGCTATGAATAGTGGAATACCGGTTATAGGGGTCAGGGGTCAGGGGATAGAAGATGTTATTGAAGATAAAAAGAATGGATTTTTAGTTGAACCCCATCAGGTGGAAGATTTGGTTTTTACCATAGATTATATATTAAGTCATAAGTCTGAAGCCAGAATTATAGGACAAAATGGTAAAAATACTGTATTAAAAGAATTTACCTGGCTTAGAAATGCACAAAAAACTATTGATATATACAATGAAATTATGAGGTGAAGAAAGTGAATATTGCAATGATATTGACCAATGGATTTGATCCGGATCCTAGAGTATATAAAGAGGCAAAGTCACTGAGAAAACTTGGCCACAAAATAACTATTTTATGCTGGGATAGAGAGGGAACTTACATAGATAAACCGGAAGAGGATTTAGATGGAATACATATAGTAAGATTTTTTGGAAATGCAGAATATGGTACAGGATATAAGCAAATTTTTAAATTTTTAAATTTCAAAGAGGATGTATACAAGTATTTAAAAGATAAAGATTTTCAGGCGCTGCACTGTCATGATTTTGACGGACTTTTTATAGGCTATAATATAAATAAAAGGCTTAAATTAAAGCTTACATATGATGAACATGATTTGTTTTACATGTATTTTTACAACAGAAAGGGACTTCTAAATAAAATTATATACCATTTTATTATTTTACTGGAAAGACACATGGTAAAAAAGGCGGATACCCATATAGTAGTTACTCCTAAGATGAAGGAAGCTTATAAAAAGATAAGTAAAAATATTTACATAGTAAATAATGCACCTTATAAAAGTTTATTTAATCATATAGAAAAAACTTCAGATAATCTACTTAGGATTGGATTTATAGGTTCTGTTAGATATTATGATGAGATAAAGGCACTAATTGATGCGGCTCAGAAATATGATAAAGCTGTAAAGGTGATAATTTGCGGGTGGGGGATATATGCAGAACAACTTGCAGGGTATTCTAAAAAATTTTCAAATGTAGAAATAAAAGGTGCTTACAATATAAGTGAACTTGAAGAACTGTATAAAAATATAGATATAACTTATGCCTTTTATCCAGGAGATACGGCTACCATATCAATGCCCAATAAGTTTTATGAAAGCATAATAACAGAGACACCTATTATTGCCAATAAAGTTACGGAGTTTGGGCATGAGGTTTGGAAAAATAATTTTGGCTATGGAATAGAAGGAAAAAATCTTAAAGAAGAAATAGAACATATTATAGAGAAACTTCTAAAAGATCCGGCGGAAAAAAATAGTATAATAGAAAATATGAGAAAGGCAAAAAATAATTATTTCTGGGAAAGCAATGAATCAAAATTAAATGCTATATATACAATTTGCAATTCATGATTCACAGTGCACAATTGCAGTGATTATTTTCGGCTTTGAAACAGAAAATTGATTAAAGGAGATTCATATGTATAAAGAACATACGGTTTCAATAATAATTCCTGTGTATAATGAAGAACTTTATATAGAGAAATGTTTAAAATCTATAATTGATCAAACTTATGAAAATATTATTGAAATATTAGTAATAGATGGTATGTCCACGGACTCTACAAGAGATATATTGAAAAGTTTTGAAAATGAAAAAATAGCTTTAATAGATAATGAAAAGAAAATTCAATCTGCGGCTTTAAACAAGGGAATAAAAATGTCAAAAGGAGATATAGTGGTTAGAGTCGATGCCCATGCATTATATGATAAAAATTATGTAAGGGAATGTGTAAATACATTAAATAAATTTAAAGAGGATAGTGTGGTAAATGTGGGAGGACCTACTTATTTGCTTACTTCAAAATCCTATGTGGAAAACTGTATTGTTTTTCTTCATGAAAGCAAATTTGGGATAGGTGTAGCCAAATTTAGACAGAAGGATTATGATGGCTTTGTAGATACAGTTTGGAATGGAGCTTTCTACAGGTGGATATTTGATGAAATTGGTTTTTATAATGAAAATTTTACAAGAAGTGAAGATAACGATTTAAACAATAGAATATTAAAAAGAGGATATAAAATATATCAAAATAAAAATATAATAGCCTACTATAAACCTAGAAGCAGTATAAAGAAGATATTATCTCAAAATTATGGCAATGGCAGGGCAATAGGTGAATCCCTTATTAATAACAGAGATATAGTGAGAATGAGACATCTTGTACCCTTAATATTTTTTCTCACTATAATAATATTTGGATTAAGCTATAAACTTTTTTTGGCAAGTAAAATAATAGAGATTGCGGCTTTAGGAAGCTATTTTATTGTAGATATGGTAGAATGTATAAAAATAGGTGTAAAAAACGGGGTGGAATATATACCTTTAATGTTTATACTATTTTTTTTACTTCACATTATGTATGGCTTAGGGACTGTAGTTGGCTTTTTTACTGGCTTAAAAAAAGCATATTAGAAAACAAATAACCAGTGAAAGGAAGGATATTCCAAAATGATACATAAAATCTGTAATAGAGGAAATGAAAACAGTAAGATAACCTCATTCATTTTATACATAGTTATGATAGCCGGATTAACAATAGGATACATTGGATCCATTACATATTATAAATCCTTTAATTTCATAATAAATGCAGGTATTTTAAAAAGAGTATTTGTTATGGCACCTTTATTTGTAATTATAGTTTACACCTTAATATTTTTAGTACCTTCAAAAATTGATAAACTGTCAAGTCTATACTGGTTTTTATTTTTAACTTTAAATATAATACCTCTTTTAATAGTATATATTATGAGTGGACTGGCAGAGAGTAAAAATTCAGAAATATATATATATCTAATAACCTTTATTGCTGTAATAGGTATATTACTCGTAAGTAAACCGGATTTTAAAATTCCACAAATTAAAATCACCCCTAAAGTATTCTGGATAGGTATCATAGCTTTCATGGTAATTGGATATTCATATCTGGTGTATACCTTAGGGCTTCCTACTAACATAATAGAAGCTTTTAAAGATGTATATGGTGTAAGATTAAATTATAGAGACACAGCAGGAAGATTTGACGATTATTTTATACAATGGCTTGGCAATGTAATAAATCCTTTTATACTTACATTTTTAATATATAAGAAAAAATATAAGCTTATATTTATACCATTTATACTTCAATTGGTTCTATATGGATATGCAGCCTATAAGAGTCAGTTTGCTGTTTTACTTTTGGCTCCATTTTTTGCTGTGATTTTAAAAGGAGGAATAAAGAGAAGCTTTATAGAAAAAATGATGCTTTTATCTATAGTAGTAGGTCTTGTTGCATTTTATTTTAAAAAATTATCCATATATCTTCTCATAATTATAAGAATATTTTTATTTCCTCCATTAATAGCCCTGGAGTATTATGATTTTTTCTGGATGTATCCTAAGATGTTATTATCGCACAGTATATTTGGACACTTCTTCAAAAATATATACAATATGGATCCTAATTTTTATATGGGAACAGTATATTATGGAAGATCTGATATGAGATTAAATGTAACCTGGTATGGAGATGCATATATGAATTTTGGTATTATAGGAGTAATTCTATTTGCCGTACTTTTGTATTTTATAATGATAGTCATAAAGTCTGTAGAAAATAAAAATATATTTTTAGTATCTGCACTGCTCTTTGGAGGTGTAATGGCATTATTTAATGGACCTATATTGACTACTCTGCTTACCAATGGACTGGGACTTGGATTACTTCTGGCATACCTGATGCCCGAAAAAATATAATTGCTCTTCGATTGTGAACCGTGAATTGTGAATTGTAATAGAGGGTGGTAATTTATTATGAAAAAATATTATAAAGATATGGATATAGCCAGGGGAATAGGTATATTTTTAGTGGTTCTTGGACATTCTTTTCCCGATGCACAATTTAATGGAAGTGTTTTCTATGCTTACATATATAGACTTATATATTCATTCCACATGCCCTTGTTTTTTGTTATATCAGGTTTTTTTGCCTATAAGATATATGAAATAAGTACTTTAAAAAGTTATGGCAGATTTGTTTATGGCAAATTTAAAAGACTTATGATTCCCTATATTTCCGTATCTTTAATTGCAGTACCTATAAAGCTGTATATGAATAACTATGCTGTAAGGCCTATAAAATTAAATGATTTAATAATGAATATAATATTTTATCCTTTAGATATTCCTATACAATATTTTTGGTTTATATACACTTTGTTTTTTATATTTGCAGTAGCACCACTATTTAAAAAACTTCCTTTAAACATAGCTCTTTTAGTAACTTTAATATTAAATTTACTATTTACAAGACAAATAGGATTTATGTATGTTTATGGGATAGTCCACTATTTATTTTATTTCTTCTTTGGAATTTACTTGCATAGTACATATAAAACATGGTCAAATATTAAGAACAAACAGATAATAATTGCAGCATTTTCCATAGTCATTGTAATCTTAAATTTAAATTCCTTCCAGCCTACAAAGGTAATGTATCCTTATCATAATCTGATTACTTCTCTTTTGGGAAGCAGTATATTTTTAATGCTGTCAAATTTAATAGTGAATGGTTCTGTAGGAAGGTTATTTAAAAATATAGGAAAATATAGTTATGATATTTATCTATTATCCTGGTTTTTTCAAACAGGAGTTAGAGTAGTAACTTATCAAGTGATGGGCTTTAATTACAATATAGTAATTCTCATAATGTTACTGGCAGGATTTTTGCCTATAATGGTGTCTATGTATATTTTCAATAAAAATCAGCTGCTTAGCAAAATATTTTTAGGACATAAATGAAAAATGAGTTATCAATTGTTGGCTAAATACTAGAATTATTAACTCATTGTATATGAAATTAATTAGTGATAAAATACTTAAAGATAGAATCTATTGTTTTTAAATATATAAAAATACTATTAAATTGTTGCTGAAAGATTATTTGGAGGAAAACATGAAAAAAGATAAACTTGTTAAAGCTGCTGGAGTAGTAATGGTGATTTCAATGGCAAGCAGAGTAATGGGGTTTGTGAGAGATGTACTTATTGCCAGTGCCTTTGGTGCATCTAATAGTTCAGATGCATATTTTATGTCACTTACAATACCAAATCTTCTGTTTAATTTATTTGGGCTTGCCATTACTACTACTTTTATTCCTCTACTTAGTGAAAGTTATAATAGAGAGGGCAAGGAGGGAATGTTCAAATTTGCTAATTCAATAATGAATATTCTCATGCTGATCTCAATTGTTCTATGTGTGCTGGGGTGGATATTTACCAAAGAAATAGTAGCTGTTATTGCACCGGGCTTTACAGGAGAAAGATATTCTTTAGTTATATTCTTAACAAAAATAAGTATGATAAATATATTGTTTTTGAGTTTAAACAGCGGCTATACTGCAGTGCTTCAAACACTAGATGATTTTGTGGCACCGGCACTGGTTGGCATAGTGATGAATATACCTATAATAACTTACATATTAATTGGAAATCACCATGGAATTGTAGGACTTACTGCAGCTACAATGCTTGGAAATGGACTTCAGATAGTAATACAAATTCCCTGGCTTATAAGAAATAAATATAAATATAGTTTTAAAATAGATTTTAAAGATACAAAGATAAAAAAAATGCTTATGCTTATTGCACCGGTCATTATAGGAACGGGAGTTAATCAGGTAAATGAAGTAGTTCAAAAGAGAATGGCTTCCGGTCTTGCAGTGGGAAGTATAGTAGCCCTGGATTATGCCAATAAATTGAATATGCTTGTGTATTTTACTTTTGCATCTGCCATAGTTACAGTAATATTTCCTTCTCTATCTAGAAGTGGAAATCTGAAAAAATATGATGAATTTAAAGAGCATGTAAGTAGTGCAGTAAATAATATCAATATTATAGTGATTCCAGCCATAATAGGGCTTTTGATACTTAGAATTCCTATAATAAGCGTACTTTTTATGCACGGTGCTTTTGATGAAAAGGCAGTTAACATGACTGCAGAAGCCCTTTTTTTTCTAATATCCGGTTTGGTATTTTGGGGCATAAGAGATATATTTAATAGATCTTTTTACGCTATTCAGGATACTACTACTCCTATGATAAATGGAGCTATAGGTGTAGGGGTAAATATAATCATGAGTATAGTACTGGTTAAAAAGATGGGAATAGGGGGACTCACATTAGCCACTACAATTTCTGCTCTTGTAAGCTGTGTACTTCTTGTGAAGGATTTAAGAAAGAAAATTGGAAATATTAATGGTGTTAATATGCTTAAATGTGGAATTAAAATATTGACTTCAGGATTAACCATGGGTGTAGTTATATTTTTTATAAATGATTATTTAACACAACTTTTGATAGGATTTAAAGGTCAAATGATAATAATATTGATTTCAATTGTAGTTGGTGTTTTAGTATATGCAGCGATGCTGCTGCTTTTAAAGGTAAATGAACTTAACACTATAATAGACTTAATTAAGAGAAAATTTAAAAGAACAAAATGTGTTTAACATACAAAATGTAAGTGAAAAGGAGAAGAAAGTTCCTATGAGAAGATTTTGCAAATATCTCTGTACTTTATTAATATGTATACTTTTCCTAGGGGGATGTACCAATACCCAGGGGGACAAAAAAGAAATAGTTATCTGGTCACATCTCACAGATGCTGAAATAGCAGAACTTAGAATTTTGGCAGACAAATGGTCTGAAACTTCTGGTTATAAGGTTAAAATTCATTCTGATAAAGGAGATAACAGAGCTTATATAGAAGCGGCAAAGCGTGGCATAGAGCCAGATATAGAGTTCGGTGTATCCCATGATAGAATGGAAAAACTAAATAGTGAAAAGTTATTAGCCCAGGTTCCTGACAATTTAATAGATAAGAACAAGTATGTATCTTCCTCCCTTGAGACTGTTACCTTTGGAAATAAAATGTATGGAATACCTATATCTATAGAAACCTATGGACTTTATTATAATAAAAACAAGGTTAAGAAGGTGCCTGAAACTTTAGAGGAATTGATTTCCCAAGGGGAGAAACTGGGATTCCAATATGATATAAATAACTTTTATTTAAGCTTTCCTATATTACAGGCCAATGGGGCATACATATTTAAAAAACAAAATGGAAGTTACAATGTAAAAGATATAGGACTAAATAATGAAGGGGCAATTAAGGGATATACCATGATTAGAGATATGGTTCGAAAATATAAATTAATGCCTGAAAATATAGAAAGCATAACTGCCAGAAATAGTTTCAAAAATGGAGAGACCAGCTTTTATATAAGTGGTTCCTGGGATTTGGAAGAGTTAAATAAATCAGGACTGAACTATGGGGTGGCAGCCTTTCCAAAATATAATGGAAAACAGATGATGTCTTTTATTACATCACAGGTGGTCTATGTAAGTTCAAAGTCAAACTATAAAGAAAAAGATTGGGAGCTTGTAAACTATCTTATTAATAATTCCAAGGGAAAATTATTTGATATAACAGGCAGAATTCCTCCTTTTAAAATAGATTATAATATAAAAGAAGTTAAAGATAGTGAAAAGTTAAAAACCTTTATAGAGCAGTCACAATATGGGGAAGTACTGCCTAATGTATCTGAAATTCAGGCACTTCAGGATGCCAATAAGATAATGATGGAGCTAACTGCAGGTAAAATAACTCCAGAGGAATGCGGTAAAAAAATAGAACAAAATATACTGGACTTTATTGTGAAAGAAAAACAAAAGTAAGAAAAGATTCATGAACTAGCTTAAATGAGGAGGTTAGGGTAATGTCACGGTTAAAAAAAGAACTGGTAAAAAAGATAGAAGATAAAAAAGCTAAATTAGGGGTAGTGGGGTTAGGTTATGTAGGGCTTCCACTGGCGGTGGAGAAGGCCAAAGCTGGATATAAAGTTATTGGCTTTGATGTTCAGAGTAAGAAAGTAAAGCTTGTAAATGAAGGACACAATTATATTGGAGATATAGTAGATTCAGATCTTGAAAAATTGGTTGAGTCAGGTTCTCTTAAAGCCACTACAGATTTTAGTTTTGTAGAAGATGTGGATGTGGTCTCTGTGTGTGTTCCAACCCCTTTGGATAAATATAAACAGCCAGATATATCTTATGTAGTGAATTCTGGAAAAAGCATTGCAAGGTATTTGCATAGGGGAATGCTTGTAGTTCTTGAGAGTACCACCTATCCCGGTACTACAGAAGAAGTGTTAAAACCCATACTTGAAGAAGGTGGATTAAAATGTGGAGAGGATTTTTTTCTAGCTTTTTCACCGGAAAGAGTAGATCCCGGCAATAAGAAATTTAAGACTAAGAATACTCCAAAGGTGGTAGGAGGATGTACTAAAGAGTGCACGGAAGTGGCAGCAACTTTATATAGAAATATATTGGAAAGTGAAATATATACTGTATCTTCGCCA
The DNA here is from genome assembly GCF_000016505.1 of Clostridium kluyveri DSM 555. Classification (NCBI taxonomy): domain Bacteria; kingdom Bacillati; phylum Bacillota; class Clostridia; order Eubacteriales; family Clostridiaceae; genus Clostridium; species Clostridium kluyveri. The sequence continues at coordinate 3,233,613 of NC_009706.1, read as the reverse complement.
GCTGTAGCAGAAATGGAGAAGATACTTGAAAATGTATTTAGGAATATCAATATAGGTCTTGCCAATGAAATGGCAATACTATGTAAGAGAATGGGCATAGATGTATGGGAAGTTATAGATGCAGCTAAAACTAAACCCTATGGATTTATGCCGTTTTATCCGGGGCCAGGTCTTGGAGGGCATTGTATACCTCTTGATCCATCATATTTATCCTGGAAAGCTAAAGAATATGATTATCATACCAAGTTGATAGAAACCTCTGGGGAGATAAATGACCTAATGCCGGAATTTGTTGTGGATAATGCCATGAAGCTTTTAAATGACCATAAGAAAGCAATGAATGGTGCAAAGGTACTTATTATGGGAATGTCCTATAAAAAGGATATAGACGATTTAAGAGAATCACCGTCCCTTAAAGTAATAGATCATCTGGAGAAAAATGGAGCAGAGGTTATCATAAATGATCCTTATATTTCTGAGTTTAAACACAAAGGCAAGTTATACCATACAGTAGATTGGGAAGAAGTAATAGATGGATCAGATATAGTAATTATAACCACAGATCACAGCTGTTATGATTATGAAGGTATAGCAGAGAGAGCTAAAATAGTTTATGATACAAGAAATGCCACTAAAGATGTAAAAAACAACAGGAATAAAATACATAAGCTATAGTTAATAGTTATAATTCAATATACTAATTAATTATTTTTAAGAGGTGTTTTTAATGAAAAAATTAAAGTTTGCTATCATAGGCTGCGGCAGAATTTCCTATAAACATGTGGAGGCTTTAAGGGCTAATTATGAAGAAGCTGTTTTAGTAGCCTTGTGTGATATAGTAGAAGAAAAAACTGAAAAGTTAAAAAGTGAATACGTAGAAAAATTGAAAAAGGACGAAAAAGTGGCTCTTTATACAGATTATAAGGAGATGCTGCAATTAGAAGATATAGATGTGGTGACTATAGCCACTGAAAGTGGATATCATTTTGAAATAGCCACATATTGTATGGATAATAAGAAACATGTTATATGCGAAAAACCTATGGCACTTTCTTCGAAAGATGCAGAGAAAATGATAAATTGCAGTGAAAGAAACAATGTTAAGCTGTGCGTAAGTCATCAAAATAGATTTAATAAGCCAATTAGACAGCTTAGAGAGGCAATTGAAGGTAATAGATTTGGAAAGCTAATAAACGGAACTGCCAGAATACTATGGAATAGGAATATGGATTATTATAAACAGGCACCATGGAGAGGCACCTGGAAGCTTGACGGGGGAACTCTTATGAATCAATGTATACATAATATTGATCTGCTTCAATGGATGATGGGTGGAGAAGTGGATACGGTATATTCCCAGTGTGATACTTTTTTAAGAGATATAGAAGGAGAAGATTTCGGGGCTGTTATAATAAGATTTAAAAATGGAGCCATAGGAATAGTTGAAGGAAGTGCTTGTGTTTATCCAAGAAATTTAGAAGAAACTCTAAGTATATTTGGAGAAAAGGGTACAGTGTGCATAGGTGGCCTTGCGGTAAATAAAATTGAAACCTGGAAATTTGAAGATCATAAGGATATAGATGATGAAATATTAAAATCTCAGCAGGGTGATCCAGATACTGTTTATGGATTTGGACATATACCACTTTTCAAAGATATGATAGATGCTGTAAACCTTAATGGAAATCCTCTTGTAGATGGAAAGCAGGGTAAAAAAGCATTGGATATAATTTTGGCTGCATATAAATCAAGAGCTGCAGGAATGCCTGTAAAATTTCCTGTGGAAGATTTTTCTACTATGGATATGGTTTCAATTAAGAATAAGTAAAGTATATTTTAGATACTTTTAAAGTATGCAGTAATTTAGGAGGGTAGAACCCATGTGTGAAAATTATATATCTAATACTTCCCAAATTGGACGTAATGTAACTATAGGAAAATTTTCAGTTATTGAAGATGAAGTGGTTATAGGAGATAACTGTATCATAGGTCATAATGTGATAATACATAGAGGAAGTGAAATTGGAAAAAATGTAAGAATAGATGACAACACTGTAATTGGAAAACAGCCTATGAGAAGCATAAACAGTATATTTAAAGATGAAGATAAGTTTCCACCTGCTGTGGTAGATGACAGCTGTTTAATAGGTGCAGGAGTTATAATATATTGTGGATGCAGCATAGGACAGCATACACTAATTGCAGATTTAGCTACAGTTAGGGAAAATGTTACAGTAGGTAGTAAAACAATAATAGGCAGAGGAGCAGCTGTTGAGAATTTCTGTAAAATAGGTTCTAGTTGTAAGATTGAAACTAACGTATATATCACCGCCTATTCACAAATTGAAGATAATGTGTTTATTGCCCCGGGAGTTGTAACTTCAAATGATAATTTTGCTGCCAGATCTAAGGAGAGATATAAGCATTTTAAAGGAGTTACCGTTAAAAGAGGCGGAAGAATAGGAGCGCAGGCTACTATTCTTCCAGGAAAAATTATAGAAGAAGATGGATTTGTGGCAGCAGGAAGCGTAGTTACAAAAAATGTAAAAAGCGAAAATATAGTTGCAGGGAATCCAGCTAGAAAATTAAAAAAGGTTCCAGAAGATCAACTTCTTAAAAATCAGCAGTGAATTTAATAGGGAGGAAATAAATGAAAATATTAACGGTTGTAGGGGCTAGACCTCAATTTATTAAAGCCTCTGCAGTATCTAATGTAATAAGAAAGTGCCATAAAGAAATATTGGTTCATACAGGGCAGCATTATGATGAAAATATGTCCCAGGTATTTTTTGAAGAACTAAATATACCAAGACCAGATTATAACTTGGAAGTGGGATCGGGAAATCATGGAAAACAAACGGGAACCATGCTTATAAAGCTGGAAGAGATATATATAAAGGAAAAACCGGATTTTGTACTTGTTTATGGAGATACTAATTCAACTTTAGCAGGTGCTCTCTGTGCAAGTAAGCTTTTAATTCCCCTAGCCCATGTGGAGGCCGGTCTTAGAAGCTTTAACAGGAAAATGCCTGAGGAACAAAACAGGGTAATTACAGATAGGTTGTCTAATATTTTATTTGTTCCTACAGATTCTGCTGTTGAAAATTTAAAAAGAGAGGGTATTAAAGAAGGCATATATAATGTAGGGGACGTAATGTTTGATGCAATTTTAAATTTTAAAAAACTGGCAGAAAATAAAAATGAGATCATTAAAGAGCTTGCTTTACAAGACAAGGAGTATATACTTACCACTATACACAGAGCAGAGAATACAAATTATATAGAGAGGCTGAAAAATATAGTAGAAGCTTTAAATGAATGTGGCAAACCCGTAGTTCTGCCTCTTCACCCTAGAACCAAAAAATACATGACAGATTATGGATTGAAATTTAATGATAATATAAAAGTTATAGAACCTATAGGTTATTTGGAAATGATAAACCTGGAAATGAATTCACAAAAGATAGTTACAGACAGCGGAGGAGTTCAAAAAGAGGCTTTCTTTATGAAAAAGCCATGCATAACTATGAGAGATGAGACAGAATGGGTGGAAACTGTAGAGAATGGATGGAACATAGTAGTAGGCACAGATAAAAATAAAATATTAGATGGCATAATGAATTTTATACCAGATAAAACCCAAAAAAATATATTTGGAAAAGGAGATGCTGCCATTAAAATACTCGAAGTACTAAACAAATGATTCTTACAGAAGATATTTTAAGGAAGAGGTGAGATTTTGTTTTTGGATAGATTATTGTATTTATTTATGTGTGCCTATGTAATATTATTACCTTTATTAAGCAGTAGTAAAGTATCTATAATGAGAGTTCATATTCCTCCTGCAGATTGTATACTTGCTTTAATTATACTTGTTTATATAGTGAAATTTATAGTTTCTAAAGAATGCAGAAAAAGATTTTTTTCTGGTATGAAGGATTTTTTCACCAGTTATTTGACTATATTTATGAGTATACTGGCTATTATGATGATTGTTTCTATAAGCTATGCAGGTGAAAAAACGATAGCTTTAAGTGAAAGTTTTAGATTTATATCCTATATAATATTGTTTTTTATAATTAAATATGAATATAATAAAAAGGAATTTTTAAATGGAATACTGGGTTCTTATATAGTTACAAGTGCTGTATTATGTTTGTATGGTATTTATCAGCATTTTACAGGATTTGGATTGAGTGGAAAATTCGAAAATTATGGCTATGCCAGATTTAAAATAATGGCCACTATGGATAATCCAAATAATTTGGCAGCTTTTTTAATATTGGCTATCTTTCCTTTAGTTATGCTGAGTATATATGAAAAGGAGAGAATAAAAAAGCTGTTATACATTTTATTGACAATTCTAATGCTTTTTAACATAGCATTTACAGGTTCAAGAAATGCTATTATTGGAATAGTAGTGGGAATGGTAGTATTGATTGTTTTATATAGTTTCAAATTAATTATACCTCTTTTTGTAGTAGGAATTATAGCATTGTTTGTTCCAGGCATAAAGGATAGAATTTTTGCTATAAGTGATCCTGTGCAGAATCAATCCAGAATATATCTTTGGAGTATTGCAAAAAAGATGATAGTGGATCATCCTATATTTGGAGTGGGGAATGGAAACTATGTAAGCCTATATGATAAATATGTGGAAATATACCCACAATATAAATTTTATGGATACAGCAGATATCCGTGTCATAATTCTTACTTGAAAATTGAAAGTGAACTTGGAATTATAGGAGGCATATCCTTTGCGGCAGTACTTGTTTCCTCTTTAATTCAGGTTAAGATATTTATAAATACTGTAAAAAGTAATTTCTATAAGTATTTTTATACAGGATTTCTGGCTTCCATGATAGCATTTTATGTTATGAATTTATTTGACAACTTGTTTTTTGTACCTAAAACTACTACATATTTTTGGATATTATTAGCTGTATCCCAGGGAATGATGTACAGAGAAAAGAACAGTAGTATTTTTGTAAAGCTATTTTAATAGTGGGGGTGGAAAATATTAGAGTACTACAGATTATATCTTCAAATGATACTGGTGGGGGAGGAATGCATGTATTGAATTTGGCCCTTTACTCAAAGGACATGTTTCATTGTATTATTGGAACTTTGGGAGGAGGAGAACTTTATAAAAGAAGTAAAAGCTTAAAAATAGATACAGTAAAGTTTGAAAAAAATCCAACCCATGGAAAAGATATAATGGATTATATAGTACAAAATGATATCCATATTGTAAATTTTCACGGGGCAAAGCCTTTCTTCCTACATTATTTTTTGAAAAATAACGTAAAAATACCTACAGTTGCCACACTACACAGTGATTATAGAAAAGACTTTTTGAATAATAAAATGAAGCATTTATTTTTCACCCCTTTAAGTTTCATAGGATTAAAAAGTTTTAAAAACTATATATGTGTTTCCAGTTACCTTAAAAATTTACTTCAGAAAAATAATTTTATAGGGAAAAAATTCATAGTAAGTAATGGAATGGATTTTAACCATATAAATATAAGCTGTTCAAGGGAAAATATAAGAAGAAAATATGGAATTTCAGAAAATGATTTTGTATATGTAAATGTAGCCAGGATGCATCCTGTAAAAAACCAATTATCTCTTATAAAGGCTTTTAGTCTGCTTGAAGAACGCAGAGAAAATGTAAAGCTTGTTATAGTTGGAAATGGTTCTATGGAGGAGAAATTGAAAAAAGAAATACTGCAGTTAAATTTACAGCATAAAGTAATACTCACAGGATATAAAGAAAATGGTATAGATTTTATAAATGCAGGAGAAGTAGGAGTTTTAACTTCTTTCAGTGAAGGGGGAGCCCCTCCTATGGTTTTACTTGAAAGTGCCGCAGTAAAAAAATTTTTTATAGCTCCAGATGTAGGAAGCATAGGAGAAATGGTAGGCAGAGATTTAATTTATTTAGTAAAACCCTCATCTATAGAAGATATATATGAAAAAATGGAATCAGCTTATGATAAAAGAGACCAAATTGCTCTTATGGGGCAAAATTTATACAATAATATCATAGATAGGTTTTCCATAGATAATTTTTGCAGGCAATACCTAGAAGCATATAATACAATACTTTCAGAAAGATAGTTGGAGTGAAAATAATGACAGGAAAAAAAGTAATAAAAGGTTCCGCTGTAGTTATGCTTTTGATAATCATAGGAAAAATTTTAGCACTAATAAGAGATGCCCTTATAGCTGCAAAGTTTGGGGCAACCTATACTACAGATATATATAATTTTGCCCTTGGGATAGTGTATTTACTCACTACGGTAAGCTATGGACTTACCACTACTTTCATACCACTCCATTGGGAACATATGCAAAAAGGTAACAAAAAAGAAAGAAACAATTTTGTAAATAATATAATAAACATATCTTCTCTTTTTACTATAATCCTAACTGTGCTGCTTATAGTATTTTCCAAACAAATAATATATATTTTTGCTCATGGATTTACATCAAGTAATTTAATATTTAATGAATCCGTTGAAATAGTCAGGATATTACTCATATCTTTGATATTTGTAACTCTTCAAAGTGTGGTTACGGGAGTACTTCAATCCCATAAAAATTTTTATGAACCTGCAGCTATGGCACTGATGTCTAATTTGGTATATATAATATATCTTATATTTTTAACCTCTAAATATGGAATGAAGGGCTTTGCAATAGCAACAGTGATGGGATTTTTCATTCAATTTGCAATAAATATACCAAGGTATAGAAAGTTAGGCTATGGTTACAAATTTATGCTGGATTTTAAAGATAAATATGCAGTTCAGATGTTTAAGATGATGATACCTGTGATTGTAAGTACTTCATTGATTCAACTAAATGTGTTTGTAAATAGATCTTTTGCAACCAATATATATTTTGGAGCCGTTACAATCTTAGATTATGCAAACAAAGTTAATACTTTGGCCTATGAGGTTTTTGCCATTGGAATAGCTATGATAGTATATCCGACTCTATCTGAATTGGCAGCTAAAAACAATACTGCAGAATATAAAAAAGCTCTTGCAACTTCTATAAATGCTATAATGATAATAATGGTACCTGCGGCAGTTGCCATAGGGATATTGAGACATCCCCTTATAGATATAATTTTCAAAAGGGGGGCTTTTACTTTGCAGGCTGCTAATTTAACTTCCAGTACACTGCTTTTTTATTGCCCTGCCATGGTAGCTTATGGATTAAGGGATATTTTCAATAAGGCCTTTTATTCTATTAAAGATGTAAAAACTCCCATGATAAATAGTTTTATAGGAATAGTTTTAAATATAATTATAAATTTTTTTATAATAAAATATATGGGAGTATCAGGACTGGCACTAGCTACATCTATATCTGCCACTATAACTACTTTGCTTATGATGTGGAATTTAAATAAAAAATTGAAAGGCATAGAACTTGGCAGAATATTTGTTGGTTTTTCCAAGATAACTCTCTCATCAATTGTAATGGGTATAACCATATATATTATAAACAATATATGCAGGAGTATAATTTCTTCTATTATAATAGGAAATCTAATTTCCATAGGGATGTGTTTTATATTTGGGATTGTAATTTATTTTATATGTTTATATTTTTTCAAGGTTGAAGGATTTACATATTTAGTTGATGAACTTAAGATGAAAATTTCAAAATAATTATTATGTAAAGAAGGCGGTGGGGATTATCAAAAAACGTGTTTTGGAAATGGATGTAATCAGGGCAGCTTCTATAGTGGCAGTAATAGTATTACATGTTTCTGCTACTGTGCTTTACAGATGCAGGCCCTATTCTACTACTTATGATATAACATTTTTTTTAAATCAGCTCTCAAGATTTTCTGTTCCTGCCTTTATAGTTGTTTCAGGAATGGGATTGACTATAAATTATAAAAAGGATTCCAGCTATTCGGAATTCATAGTTAAAAGATTTTTGAAAATTGTACCCCAGTATGTATTGTGGTGTATTCTATATGTATTAATCATAACTAAAAATTTTAATATATATAGTGATTTAAGTGATATGGTATACGGAAATGTATTTTATCATTTTTATTTTGTACCTTTAATTATAGAATTTTATATTATATTTCCCTTTATATATAAATTTATGGGGAAAAGATGGTGGCTTTTTTTGAGTCTCCTTGTTACCTCTTTTTTCTTAATATATTTTTATTATTTTAAAGCCCAAGCATCAGAACAGTGGTTCTGGAATAAGAAAAATTTATGTTACTGGCTTTTTTATTTTTCTCTGGGAGGCTACATGGGGAAAAATATTGAAAGTATTTCTGAAAAGTTAAATAAATATAGACCTGTAATTTTAATTATGTTTTTATTATCAATATTTATAGTACTTTATAATTTTATACCTGGTAATCAATATAATAAAGACATAGACTGCATTACTACATTTCAACGTCCGGCAGTGCTTGTATATTCTACATTATTTATATTGTTTATATTTAGTTTAAGGTGGAAAAAAGGATTTTTTATGGATATAATAAAGTATATATCTAATACTTCTTATGATATTTATTTATCCCAATCAGGTATACTGTATTTATATGGACAGTACTATACAGTAAAATATGGGAATATGGGAAATCTGCACTTTTTTTTAAGTGCTTTTATAGTTACATTTTTTGGTGCTGTGGTCTTGAATAGGTTGAAAAAGGTATTATAGAATATTCTATAGAGTGAAAGTAGGTGAATATATGATTTCTGTAAGATGTATTTTTTACAGAACATAAAATTATGCAGGCAGAAGATATAAAAATAGATTTGGATAAGGATATAAAGTGTAAAAAGATACAATTTTTTTTAAAGAGAATATTTGATTTTATAATTTCACTTTTAGGAATAATTGTGCTGAGTATAGTGTTTATAGTATTGGCTGTATGGGTGAAATTAGATTCAAAAGGGCCTGCCATATTTAAACAAACTCGAGTGGGCAAAGATGGAAAAAAATTCATAATATATAAATTTAGAACTATGGTAGTGGATGCGGATAAGAAGATCACTTTGGATATAAAACCTGAAAATTTAGAAAATTTCGTATTTCAAAGTAGAAATGACAGCAGAATTACAAAATCTGGCGCTTTTTTAAGGAAAACAAGTTTGGATGAAATTCCCCAGTTGTTTAATGTGCTCTTTGGAAATATGAGTTTAGTGGGACCTAGGCCTGAAATACCAGATGTAGTTAAATTTTATCCAGAGGCGTACAGACAAAGACTTCTAGTTACCCCTGGAATAACCGGGCTGGCCCAAGTAAGCGGAAGAGGGGAAATAGAGCTTGGCAAAACTGTTTATTATGATTTGACATATATAAAAAATTTTTCATTATGGACAGATATAAAAATTTTATTTAAAACAATTTTCTCTGTATTTAAAAGTGAAGGAGCATTTTAGTATGTTTACCAGGATATTAAAATTCGATGTGTTTAACAGGAGTAAATTGGAGTTTTTAAATTACATAGAGAAATTTTCCAAAGTTAATATAGTGTCTGGCAACCCTGAAATACTTTATAATGGACTGAATGACAGTAGACTTTTAAGAAGCTTTACTTCAAAAAGCACTGTAATAATTCCAGATGGATTAGGTACTGTATTAGCTTCTAAAATAGTGAGGCCCTCTGTAAAGGAAAAAATAGCAGGTATAGAAGTAATGGAAGCTTTAATAGAAAAATGTAGTGAAGAGGGGAATCCCATATATCTTTTGGGAGCCAGGCAAAATATATTAGAAAACTGTATCAAAAATTTGAAAATTAAATATCCTAATTTAAATATAGCTGGGAGTCATAATGGATATTTTGATTTGGATGAATGTGAAGATATTATTCAGAATATAAAAGAGAGTGGAGCCCACATACTGTTTGTGGCCATGGGTGCGCCAAGACAGGATATTTTTATAGCTGAGAATATGGATAGGCTTCCTTGTAGGGTATATATGGGAGTAGGAGGGAGTTTTGATGTTTTTTCAGGAAAGACCAAAAGGGCGCCAGCCTGGATGATAAAATCAGGACTTGAATGGCTGTATAGAGTTTTTAAAGAGCCTTGGAGAATAAGAAGACTTTCTTCAATACCTAAATTTTTATTAAAGGTAATAGTCTGTAATAAAAGATTTAGTCAGTAGCTATGATAAAGAGTTATGGATAATTTTTCTTGATTAATACATGTGGGAAAATCATCTATAACTCTTATGTGATCAAGGTTTTAACTAAATTTTATTCAAGTTTTCCAATATATATCCTTTATCCTTCCAGTCTTTTATCACAGAATCCAGTATTTCTGAATTTGTTTTTGATACTGCATGAAGTAAAATAATAGCTCCATTGTGAGTTCTACGGCTTATCATTTTTTTACATTCCACAGGAGAAGGCTGTTTTTTGATATTCCAATCATTATAGGCAAAGCTCCAAAATATTGTCTTGTAGCCTAATTTTTGAGTATAGAACAAGGACAACTCACTGTATTTTCCCATAGGGGGTCTAAAAAATTTAGGCATTTGTTTGCCTGTAATCTTTTCATAGGTATCCTCTGTCACAGTGAATTCTTCTTGAAATTTTACAGGATCTTTTGCAGCTTCTGCCATAGAAGGATGATGTGTAGAATGATTGCATACCAAGTGGCCTTCTTCTACCATCCTTTTCACAAGTTCAGGATGGTCTTTCATATAAGGAGTAGTAACGAAGAAAGCGGCACTAACATTGTTTGACTTTAGTATATCTAGTATTTTGGGGGTATATCCATTTTCATATCCTTCATCAAAAGTTAAATAGATTACTTTCTTGGAAGTATCCCCCAGGTAATATGAAGAATATTTATTTAAGAGTTGTAGAATTTCCTCAGGTTCTTCAGAAGGAGTACCCCTGTTGTTAGGTTTAAAAAACCAGTTTTTTTCACTTCTGTCTAATTTAGATATGTCCAAATTTTTTAAGCTTTGGGAATCAGTACGGGATTCACTGGTACTTAAATTTTTATTAACAGTTAAGGTATCATTAATTTTAGAAATAGCCCTGTGTTTGTAATAATTTTTTGTGTTAAAAAAACATAAAAAAATTATACATAATAAAATTACTGATGTAAATTTCTTTTTCATTTTATCACCTACCTTACAATATATATTTTATGGTATACTTAATCAGATATCTTATACTTAAAATTTACAGGAATAATTTCAATTATTAGGCATATCAAAGTAGTGACAAGTGAATTGTAATTTACATAAAAATGGAGATAAAAGTGTGAATGATTTTATTGAAAGTATTAAAAAAATTTATAATTTTATGGAGACACCAATTCCCAAAGAAGAAAAACTAGAGATAATAAAAAATTTTAAACAGCAGTTTAACATATCTGAGAAGGAATATTTTTCTCAAAAATATTATGAACTGGTAAGCATAAATAAAAGAGCTGGAATAGTATATACTCAGAGAGAACTTTCCTATTTTATGATTAAAAATTTAATTGAGGAAAAGGATGTAATCTATAATCCATTTGTAAAAATTGTAGACCCAGCTTGTGGCTGTGGCAACATACTTTCTGTGTGCTTTTTTTATCTTAGGCATATATTTATTAAAAATATAGAGGTAATAAATAATGTGAATAACATAAATTTAAAACTTGAAAATATAAATTCCCACATAGTATGTAATAATTTATTTGGATTTGACATAGATGAAATTGCACTTAAGATTTTAAATATAGATCTATTCTCAATAAGTGGAGAATTTCAAAAAGAAAATTTTGTTTTAAAGGATTTCTTAATAGACGCCATAGAAAAAAAGTTTGATATATTTATAGGAAACCCACCCTATATAGGACATAAATCTATAGAGAAGAAGTATTCTGAAACTTTGAAACGAGTTTATAAAAATATATATAAAGATAAGTCAGATGTTTATTACTGTTTTTTTGAAAAATCACTAAAATCTTTAGAAAAAGCAGGAAAAGCTGCTTTTATTACTCCCAGATATTTTTGTGAAGCTTGTAGTGGAAAGCAGCTGAGAGAATTCTTAAGTACTAATACAACCATATATAAAATTGTAGATTTTTATGGGATAAGACCTTTTAAAGGAGTGGGAGTAGATCCTATAATAATATTTTTCAGAAATAAAAAAGGTCTTAATAATAAAATAGAAATTATAAAACCTGACAAAAGTGAAAAAAAAGGTAGAAATAAATTCTATGATTCTTTATTTTTAAATAAAGATAAAATAAGGTATAAAAAATTTTTTATACCTCAAAGTTCTATAGATGATAATGGATGGGTTTTTATCAGTGAATTTGAAAAAAATATAATCAATAAGATAAGGCAAAAATGCAATTTTACCTTAAAGGATATATGTGAAAGTTATCAGGGAATAATAACAGGCTGTGACAGGGCTTTTATAGCGGATAGAGATACTATATTAAAGAATAAAATTGAATTGAATATAATAAAGCCCTGGATAAAGAGCAGTTATATACATAAAAACAGCATAGATGGGGATAAAAAATTTATAATTTATTCTAATTTTATAGAATATGAAAGTCAATATCCAAATTCCATAGAATATATAGGTCAATATAAAGAAAAACTCATTAAACGAAGAGAATGTAAAAGGGGAACAAGAAAGTGGTATGAGCTTCAATGGGGAAGAAAAGCCGAAATATTTGAGGATAAAAAAATTATATTCCCTTATAAATCTCAAAATAATAGATTTGCCTTAGACAAGGGAAGTTATTTTAGTGCAGATATATATTCTTTGGTAATAAAAAGAAATGATTTAGTGGATTATAATACTCTTTTAAATGTATTAAATAGTTCTATCTATGAGTTTTATTTTAAGACTTTTGGAAAAAAGTTAGGATGTAATTTATATGAATACTATCCCAGCAATTTAATGAAATTGTATATTCCTCCTATAATTTCTTCAAAGTCCTATAATTTTCAGGAACAACTTTATGATTATTTTCAGTTAACACATAAAGAAATTAAATTTATAGAAAATAGTATAAATATATGAATCTAAGAATTACTTGAGCTGTGAATCGTACATTGTATAATTATAATATTATTGCTATAATAGTAGCTGCGATAAATAAGATTTTGTTAGTTTCAAAAGAAGTTTAAGTTTTCAAATCTTAAAATCAAAGGGCGGGAAAGGAGTTTCATCGATGGATTTATGGTTAAGAGAAGGTCAAATTGAAGATGCTGCTATGACCTATAAGATAAAAGAGACTTTAGTTACAAAGAAAACCAAGTATCAGGAGTTGGCTATAGTAGATACCTATGCATTAGGAAGAATGTTGGTTTTAGATGGTATAGTACAGACTACAGTTAAAGATGAGTATGTATACCATGAAATGATAACTCATATACCTTTATTTACCCATCCTAATCCCCAAAAAGTACTTATAGTTGGTGGAGGAGATGGAGGGACTGTAAGAGAAGTATTGAAACATGAAACTGTAGAAAAAGTTGTACTTTGTGAAATTGATGAACAGGTTGTTTATGAGTGTAAAAAATATCTTCCAGAAATAAGCTGTGAGCTTGATAATCCAAAATGTGAAGTTTTTATTGGCGACGGAATAAAATATGTCCACCAGCATAGAAATGAATTTGATGTTATAATAGTGGATTCTACAGATCCTTTTGGTGCTGCAGAGGGATTGTTTGGAGGAAGCTTTTATAAGGAAATATATAACTGTTTAACAGAAGATGGAATATTCATAGCTCAGACTGAAACACCTTTTTATTTGCCAGAAGTGGTAAAACAGGTATACAAGGATGCTAAGGAAATTTTTCCTATTACCAGATTGTTTATGGCAGGCATACCTACATACCCGAGTGGATTCTGGAGTTTTACCATAGGCTCTAAAAAGTATGATCCTAAAGAAGTGGATTTATCTTCTACCTTGAATATAAATACAAAGTATTATACTAAAGAATTACATAAGGCATGTTTTGTACTCCCAAAGTTTGTGGAAGATTTAACTAGATAGTTCTTGACAATCCATAATTTAGTTTTAAATATATGAAAAGGTTATTGACTTGGTTTACATTGATAAACCACGTCAATAACCTTTTCATTATTTTTATTTGGTTTAAATACTTGAAATTTATTAAAAATTTTCAACATATGTTTAGAAATATACTAACTGTCAATAATATGAATAAAATATCGATAAAAATACAAAAAAATAGAGGGAAACTGTTTTCTGTGTAGAATATATTAAAAACACATATTTTATTTTAATAAATATAAAATTTTTCATTTGGAAGCTGTAATTAGCTAACGCCCCATCTTCTTTAAAGTGGGGAATAAACACTGCAATTGTGAACTGTTAATTGCAAACTGTTAATTGTGAACCGTGAATTGTGAACTGTGAATTGATATTATAAGAGGGGGGGTAAGAAGGTCTGACTCGGACTATGCAATATTTTTGCATATGCTAAAGTTTAATATTAAACTTTAGTCATATAACATGAGCTCATATGTTATATGGTAAATTAAAGTTAAAAGTATATTTTAACGCTAAAACTATGTCGGGGCAGATTATTTTTATAGTAGTTTTAGTAGAGTTTTGTGTAGTATATGAATTTACAATTTTATGTGAAGGAAGATAATCTTATAGCCATTATGGAAGGAGAGCTAGATCATCATAGTACAGAAGAAGTTAGAAATAAAATTGATAATCAATTGGATGTGGAAGGCATAAATAAGTTGATATTGGATTTTTCACAGGTAAGCTTTATGGATAGCTCAGGAATAGGGGTGGTAATTGGAAGATATAAAAAGCTGAATGCTAAGAAAGGAAAGGTATGTATTGTAGGTGTATCACCCTCAGTGAGAAGAGTGTTTGAACTATCGGGGATGTTTAAGATTATAGGACTTTATGACAATATTGAGGAAGCAATTCAGAATATTTAATGGGGGGATAAATTATGTATGATAACAGTATGAAAATAGAGTTTATTAGTAAATCACAAAATGAAAGCTTTGCTAGAGTATCAGTAGCGGCCTTTGTATCCCAGTTAGATCCTACACTAGATGAATTAACAGATGTAAAAACTGCAGTTTCAGAAGCAGTGACAAACTCTATTATTCATGGTTATGAAAACAAAGAAGGTATAGTTAAAATTGAAGCTAGTATTAAAGGAAGGGAACTAATTTTAATAGTAGAGGATAATGGCATAGGCATAGAAAACATAGATATGGCCATGCAGCCTCTTTATACCTCTAAGCCAGAGTTGGAAAGATCAGGAATGGGATTTACTGTAATGGAGACATTTATGGATTCTCTTCAAGTGGAATCTGAAAAAAACAAAGGGACAAGATTGATTATGAAAAAAGTTTTTAATTCATTAAGTTAGGTGAATGATATGGGTGAAGAAACAGTAAAAAAAATTAAATATAGCTACGATGATAATCTAAAATTAATTAAATGTGCAAGAGAGGGGGATAAAGAAGCATTAAACAAGCTAGTAGAACTTAATCTACCCCTGGTTTCAGCCATAAGTAAAAAATTTTTAAACAGAGGATATGAATATGAGGATATATTTCAAATAGGTTGTATGGGGCTTATGAAAGCAGTAAATAATTTTGATGAAACTTATAATGTGAAATTTTCTACATATGCTGTACCCATGATACTAGGAGAAATAAAGAGATTCCTTCGAGATGACGGAATGATAAAAGTAAGCAGAAGTATAAAAAATACAGCTAAAAAACTTCATTATGACAGAGAGGCACTTACAAAAAAACTGAACAGAGAACCTACCATAGAAGAACTGGCAGAATATTCAGGAGTAAAAACAGAAGAATTACTTTTTGCCACAGAATCTACTAATAGTTTGCAATACTTATATGATACTATACATCAAGATGATGGTTCTCCTGTTCTTCTAATAGATAAAATAAGTGAAAACCCTAAGGAAGATGTGGAAGTCATAGATAGAATTGCATTAAAAGAAGCTTTGAGAAATTTAGATGTAAAATCCAGGCAGATTATAATGCTTAGATATTTTAAGGATAAAACTCAAGTTCAGGTGGCAAAGATGTTAGGAATAAATCAAGTACAGGTTTCTAGAATTGAAAAAAAAGTACTTAAAACCATGAGAGAAATTTTAAGTGAGTAATCTTGAAAATGTGATAATTAAAAGAATTAAAGCATCTTATAAAAAGTGTTATCTTCTAAATAAATATTATTACCCCAAAAATTAATTCCACCTTTAAAATACTAAGGTGGAATTTTGATTAATATACTAAGATATATTAATTATTTTTAACGGTTGTTTCTGCAGAGGAATTACCTGTATGAGTTTCATTTTCCTTTTCTGAATTATTTTTGTCATTATTATTTTTTTCAGGGGAATTATTATTAGTATCCACAGTATTGGTATTATCTTTGTTGTCTTTATTAGTATCAGTAGTCTTATTGTCATTTTTTTTGTATTGATTTTTATTATTATTTTTATCAGGAAGGGCATCAAATATGTTCCATGAGTGGGACATATTACAGTAACTTGTAGGTACGGTACCTTCTATAAATAATTCATTGTAAACCTTGCTGCCTGTGAGATCCTTATAACAATTGGAGCTGGCAAGTTTACCGGATTCAGAACAGATTGCTGCAGTTACCACTCCTGAGGGCATTTCAAGTTCTTTCGATTCTAAGTTTTCATGGAAAGGAGACATTATATCTGCCCAGAGTCTGGCTGCAGAATTACTGTTAAGTGAATTATCATTTAATACAGAATTATCGTCATTACCAATCCATACTGCTGCAGAGTAATATGGAGTCAATCCACAAAACCACAGGTTTTTGCCATCAGTGGAAGTACCAGTTTTACCTCTTACAGCCATATTTCCAAAGTTCGCATTATATCCTGTACCTTCTGCACTGACAGGTCCTTTTAACATATCATATAGTATATAAGCGGTTTGACTGGATAGAACGGTTTTTGTCTGGGTTTTATTCTGCAATAAAATTTTTTTGTTTCTATCCTCTACTTTGGTATAAAGCTTTGGAGTTGTGTAGGTACCGTAATTTCCAAATACTCCATAGGCCGCAGCCATTGTGAGGGTATTTGTACCATGGTGAAGCTCACCAAGAGATAGTGCTGCTATACTGCTCCTATCATGTTCATCTAAAGTTATGCCAAATTTTTCTGCATATTCAGATGCAGTTTCAAGACCCAATTTATCTTCCAGTTTAACTGCAACTAGATTTATAGAATGCATTAAAGCAGTCCTTAAAGTCATATTACCTCCAATGTAGTCATCATCTTTAGGTTGATAAGGTTCACCATTAGAGGCATATTTATTGGCCATTTCATTGGATAATGGGGAATCCTCAAAAATACTGGCAGATGTAAACTGCTGTGAATTTATGGCAGGACTGTATACAGTTAATGGTTTTATACTGGAGCCGGGAGCCTTTAAGTAATTTTCAGAGGCAGCTCTGTTAAAGGATCTAGCAGGTTGAGTTCCCCTACCACCTACCAGGGCTTTTACTTCTCCAGAATGATAATCCATAACTACTGCTGATGCTTCAGGTTGTAATATCCCATTTTCATCTGTGGTAGAATTTTGAAAAATACTATTGTTAGTTATAGTATCTTCTGTTTTCCTCTGCAAGTCCTTGTCCATTGTAGTATATATCTTAAGGGCCCCATACATAAGTAAATTGTTTATTTGTTCATCGGTATACTTATATTTAGATTTTAAATCCTTTTTCACTTGAGAGATAACAGGTACCGTAAACCACTCATAATTATATGTATTACTTACAGTAGGTTCTGGTTTAATATTTAGGTTACCTTCTGAAATGTCTTTTATGGCAGTAGTATACTGACTTTGAGAAATGTATCCATTTTCATACATTTTTGTAATTACTGATTTAGTTCTGTTTAAATATATGGATGGATCTTTTTTAGCATTATCGGAATAGGGATAATACACAGAGGGACTTTGGGGAATAGCCGCAATAAGGGCACATTCAATTAAGTTCAAGTCTTTTGCAGATTTCCTAAAATATTGTTGGGATGCAGCTTCAACACCTAATGCTCTTCCACCTAAATATATCGTATTCATATATGCTCCCAGTATTTCATCTTTACTTAATTTATTTTCAAGCTTTATAGATAGGTACATCTCCTGAAGTTTTCTTTTAAAAGATACATCAGAAGATAGAAATATGTTTCTTACAAGTTGTTGAGTTATAGTAGATGCTCCTTGAAGGTTGTCATTGCCTGTAATCTTATTTTTGATATCTATAAATATTACACCTATGATTCTTTTTAAATCTATACCACTATGTTTATAAAATCTTTCGTCTTCTATACTGATAAAAGCATTTTTTAAGTTCTGGGGCATATTATCAAAAGAAATCACTGTTCTCTGTTGGGGGGTAACTACTACGTCCATGGTCTCATTGCTGTCATCATATAGAACAGAAGGCTCATTTAAGTTCAATATCTGGTTTACATCAAGTTTTGGAGAATTTTTTATGATAGCCAGGCTTGCACCAATTATTGATACAAATGCTATCAATAATAAACCAGATAAGATAATAAATATAAGTTTGGAAGTTTTAAATGGAGCCTTTTTATGTCTTTTTACCATAATTGTCCTCCTCGCTCTAAATTGTTACTTTAATTTTAATTATTATATCATAAATTAAAGTATTAATGAAATATAAATGGGTTTTTGAAATTTTGGCAGATAAATATGTGAAAATGGTTTTTACTTTATAAATATATAATGTATACTAGAGAGGTAAATGGTAAAATTAAATATTGATAGCATCTGATTATAGTGAATATAGAGGTGATTTTTTGATATATGGAAATACAGAAGGTATAAGAAAGTCTATATTAGATGAATTAGAAGAAATATATGATATTAAAATACCTAAAGATAGTGTTTGCAGTATGGAGATCGTAGAAATACTCTGCAAAAATACTATACATTTAAATAGAGAAATAAGTGTACTGATTAATAGAAAAGGAAAGGTCTTAAATATATCAGTAGGTGACAGTAACAGTGTAAATATTGAAGTTTATACATGGTCAAATAAGCTTTCTGGAATTAGAATGATACATACTCATCCTAATGGTAATTCACAGCTTTCCAAAATAGATATTTCAGCTTTGATGAAGTTGAAATTAGATTGTATATCAGCCATAGGGGTTAATGATCAGGGACCTACAGGTATGAGTTTAGGATTTTTAAGTATTAAAGGGGATTCTGTTGAAAGTGAAGTTTTGAGTAACCTGACTTTGGAGGAAGCTGCTAATTACAATGTATTAAGAAAAATAAATGAAATAGAAGAGTTGGTAAAAAATATATATACACTGGAGGAGTATGAAGAAAGGGCCATACTCGTGGGAACGGACAGTAAAGAGAGTTTAGATGAACTAGAAGAATTGGCCAGAGCGTGTAATGTAAAAGTTTTAGAAAAAGTATTTCAAAAAAGAACTACTGTAGATACAGCTTTTTACGTGGGAAAAGGAAAAGTAGGTGAGATAGGGTTAATTGCTCAAGTTCATAATGCTAATGTGGTAATTTTTGATGATGAAATATCAGGTTCACAGGCTAGAAATTTGGAAGAAAATTTGAAAATAAAGATAATAGACAGAACCACATTGATACTTCATATATTTGCTACCAGGGCTAAAAGTAAAGAGAGTAAAATGCAGGTAGAACTTGCCCAGCTTAAATATAGGTTGGCAAGACTTTCAGGACTTGGCATAGTTCTTTCAAGAACAGGAGGAGGTATAGGTACCAGAGGACCAGGGGAAAAGAAGCTGGAAACAGATAAAAGGCACATCAGAGAAAGAATATATGAGATTAATAGAGAATTGAAAAAGATAAAAGGAGTAAGAAAAGTACAAAGGGAAAAGAGAAATGAAATATACAATGTGTCTCTAGTTGGATATACCAACTCAGGAAAATCTACCTTGAGAAATAAGTTGTGTGAAATAGCTGTTCCAAAAGAAAGTGTTGTAAAAGATAAAGTATTTGAAGCAGATATGTTATTTGCAACGTTGGATACTACTACCCGAGCTGTAGAACTAAAAGATGGCAGAACAATTACAATAACTGACACTGTAGGATTCATAAATAAGCTTCCTCATGATCTGGTAGAAGCTTTCAAATCTACTCTGGAAGAAGTTTATTATTCTGATTTACTGCTTCATGTGGTGGATATATCCTCAGAAGATGCATATCAGCATATAGAGTCAGTAGATAAGGTTTTGAATCAGCTCGGCATAAATGATAAACCAGTGCTTTTGGTATTTAATAAAATAGATAAGGGCAAAACAGAAAAAATAGAAGATATAAAGGATAAATACAATGGTGTAGAAAGCATATACATATCAGCTAAACAGGGCATTAATTTAGAAGAACTTTTAGAAAGAATATCCCATATGCTTCCTCAAAGTATAAAAAAGGTGGAATATTTAATTCCCTATACAGAACAAGCTGCAGTAGCCTTTATACATAGAAATTGCAAGATAGAAAAGGAAGATTATAGGGAACAGGGAACTTATATAAGTGCTTTAGTAGACGAAGAAGTATATAACAAATTTAGAAAGTTTATAATTGAATAACAGACTGTATTTTAAAGTTGAAATATTAAAAAAGAGTATATCATAGGGGCAGTGACTCTCTCTAAATCTTCATACTTGTATTTTTATAAAAATATATTATATAATATATAAAAATTCAGAATAATCTTTGTTTACGGAAATTAAATTTAAAAGGAGGCTTACATTAATATGGGAAGAACTATATTGCAATATCAAAAAGCTTTTAACAGTGCTATTGACAGATTTAAAGCCAATAAATCAGTTCTGGCAGTTATGGTTTTTGGGAGCATGGTTAGTGGAGATCTGTGGGATGAATCAGATATTGATTTGCTTGTGGTATTTGATAATAAAAGAACTGCCTTAAAAGATATATATACAGAGGAAAAAGGTATACCGATCCATGTTAAACTTATGAGTAAGAGTAATTTTTTGCAATCTTCCGAAGAAGATTTAAAGGGAGGGTTTATCCATAGAATAATATCTTCTTCCAGATTGGTATTTTCAAAAGATATGGAAATAACCTCCCAATATGATATAGGCAGGTATTATCCTGATTTAGATAGGGAAAGATGGAATATGGTATATCTTGGTGATCTGTTTAAAAATATGGGATTATGTAAAAAGTACCTTCAAAATGATGTAGTATATACGTCATATATTGCAGCAGTACGTTCTGTGGAGGAATTTTCAAAATTATATGTAAATTCCTCTGGGCATATGATAAGTAAAGATGCGGTAACCATTGCTATGAATTTAAATAATAATTTTAGAAAGTGCGTGGAGGAGTTATTTTTTAATAAATCGGATATAGGTGAAGCTATAAATAATACCATGGATTATTTTAAAAAATATATAGATAAAAATATAAGAAATATTACAAAAATACTTTTAAATTATATGAGGGAAAAAGATTCCTTTTTAAGTTCAGAAGATATAAAAAATGATAGATTGTTTTACAATTACAATATAAACATGGAGGAAATATTAAATAGTTTATGGAAGAAAAATCTGCTTAAAAAAGATACAAGGGACTATAAGATGAAAGATGGAACTATTTTGGCCAAAGAAAATGTATATTTTATGTAATTATTAATGCTGCCAACACTAATCAATAAAAATATTTTTATAAGTGTATCATGCTTATAACATATATAGATTAAAGCTTTAGGAGGTGAATTTTATCTTAAATAAATATTTTATACATTTAAGTGAAGGAGAAATCCCCAAATATTTACTAATAGAAAAACATATAAAAAGATTAATTGATACCAATATGGTAGAAGATAGAGAAAGATTGCCTTCTATAAGAAAATTAGCTCAATTTTTGAATGTAAATAATATTACAGTGATAAATGCATATAAAAAGCTTCAGGCTGAGGGATATGCAATTCAAAAAATAGGAAGTGGAACTTACGCCAAAAAAAAAGACATACATAAGAACTTTAATAGGGAATATTCTAAAGCCCTAAAGAGGATATTTAATGAAGAAATAGTAGATTATGTAGATTTTACAGGAGAAACCCCCAGCGGGGAATTCTTTCAAATAGATTTTTTTAAAAATGTTTTAAACGAAGTATTAGATAGAGATGGAGCTAAAGCTTTAATCTGTCAGGAATCTTTAGGATATGAAGGCCTTAGAAGCAGTATAAGTAGTGTTTTCTGGAATAAAAAAGTGGATAAAGAAGACATACTTATAATTTCTGGGGCGCAGCAGGGTATAGATCTAGTTTCAAAAGCAATATTAAATATAAATGACAGTGTAATAGTGGAAAAGCCAACTTATAGTGGAGCCTTGTCTGTATTTAAATGGAGAAGAACAGAAATTTTTGAAGTGCCTATCGAAAAAGATGGTATTAATATGGACAAGTTTGAAAAAATACTTAGAAAAAATAACATAAGATGTTTTTATACTATGAGCTATTTTCAAAATCCTACAGGAGTAAGCTGCAGCAATTATAAAAAGATCCAAATATTGAAATTGGCACAAATATATGATTTTTATATAATAGAAGATGATTATCTTTCAGAATTAATTTATGATAACAGTATAAGGTATAATAGCTTTAAAAGTTTAGATAATAATGATAGGGTAGTATATATAAAAAGCTTTTCAAAAATATTTTTGCCCGGTATAAGAATTGGATATTTAATACCCCCTAAAAGATTTAAGGAAAGCATCCAAAATTCTAAGATTAATACGGACATATCTACCTCAAGTATTATGCAGAGAGCTTTAGATTTATATATTAGAAAAGGATTATGGAAAAATTATATAGAAACTTTAAATTGTGCTTATAAAAAAAGGTACATTCATATGGAAAAGTGCATATTGAAATATTTAAGGGATAAAGTGGAATTTTTGAAACCAGGTGGAGGATTGCATTTTTATTTAAAAATTAAAGAAAATATAAAATTAAATTCTGTAAATATTTTTAGACAGGGAAAAGATAGAGGAATTTTAATTACTCCTGGACTTCTATTTTACAAAAATGCTTTGGAAGGGAAGAATTATTTTAAAATAAGTTTTTCTCATACAAATGAAGAAGAAATAGAATATGGAGTAAAAATATTAAGTGAAATTATCAAGTGATTCAGAGGTTCAGTTGGAAGTCTCACTCCAGCTTTTAGATAAAATATATGGAATCTAATTGTAAATTGCATTGTGAACTGTGAATTGTGAACTGTGCATTGGGAAAGGTGGGTTATTTGTGAGTTATTTTACAGTGAAAGATGAGGCCAATTCTAGATTTGAAGAGAAAAAATCTATATTTATAGGTAATATAAAAAGAGCCTGTACAGAAAATGAAGCTAAAAAATTTATAGGTAAAATAAAATCAGAAAATTCTAAGGCAGCGCATAATGTATATGCCTATATAATTGGAGAAAAAATGAATATACAAAGGTATAGTGATGATGGAGAGCCACAGGGAACTGCGGGAATACCTATATTAGAAATAATAAAACAGCATAAGGTAACAGATGTGGTTATAGTTGTCACCAGATATTTTGGAGGCACATTGCTTGGCAAAGCAGGGTTAATTAAAGCCTACTCAAAAGCTGCAATCTCAGCAATTGACCAAGGTAAAATAGTGGAAAAAGTACAGGGTTCCCCTGTAGATATATTTATAGATTATTATAATTTGGGGAAATTACAATATATGTTTGAACAAAAATCAATTTATATAGAGAATATAGAATATGCCGATAAGGTCAAGGTATCTATAAACTGTGTTGTAGAAGATGTGGATAAATTGATAAATGAAATTATAGAGGTTACAAGTGGAAAGTGCGAAGTAATAGTTGGGGATGAAGAGCTTTATTTTAAAATGGACAATAGACTTGTTAAGTGAATTAAACAGCTAAATTTGTATATAATTAGGTTTATATGATATAATACCTTCGGATAATAAGTATACATGGCAGTTAGGGGGAAATTTACATGTCAGGACATTCAAAATGGCATAATATACAAGCAAAAAAAGGTAAAGCAGATGCAAAAAAAGGTAAAATATTTACTAAAATAGGTAAAGAATTGGCTATTGCGGCTAAGGATGGGGGATCAAATCCAGATACTAATTCTAAACTGAGAGATATTATAGCAAAAGCTAAGTCTAACAATATGCCCCAAGATACTATAAATAGAGCTATTAAAAAGGGTTCAGGAGAGATGGAAGGGGTAAACTATGAGGAAATAGTTTATGAAGGATATGGTTCAAATGGAGTAGCAGTAATAGTCAAGGCTTTAACAGACAACAAAAATAGAACAGCAGGTAATGTGAGAAGTATATTTTCAAAGCAAGGTGGCAATTTAGGAGCTAATGGATGTGTATCCTGGATGTTCCAGACCAAAGGCGAATTAGTAGTAGAAAGAAAAGATGACATGGATGAAGATGAAGTGATGATGCAGGCATTGGATGCAGGTGCAGAGGATTTTAACGCTGAAGAGGAAGTATTTGAAATAATTACAACTGTAGAAGATTTCGGCAGTGTACGAGAAAAACTGGAAGGTGAAGGTTTTGAGTTTATATCAGCGGAGATTACAATGATACCGGATAACACAGTAGCCGTTGATATGGATGCAGCGGGAAAAGTTCAAAAACTTATAGATAAGCTGGAAGATGATGATGATGTTCAAAATGTATATCACAATGCAGATTTTCCTGATGAGTTTGAAGGATAAAGTACATATATCCACTGTAAAAAGGACGTTTTTATAAGGCGTCTTTTTTTATTTTAAAGAATATAGAAATGAATTAATGGGGAAAATAAATATATTTTAAGTTGCCATTTTTTAAGAAAGGTGATGGAGGAAGTAAGCCGGTATGAAAAAAATAATAACAGTTATTACCATATTTATACTGATAATAGATATGAATACTATGGCTTCTGCAAGATATGAAAAATGTGAGGTGCATTTTTTAAACGTGGGTCAGGGTGACTGCACTTTAATAAAGGTAAAAGGTAAATGTTATTTAATAGATACAGGAGCCAAATATTATATTAAAAAAGTGATAAAATATTTAGATTTAAATAAGGTAAATAAAATAGAAGGTATAGTATTAACCCACTACCATCGTGATCATTATGACGGAATAATAAAAATAATACAATGTAAAAAAGTAGGTAGAGTATATCTGCCAGGACATGAAAACTCCATGAAATATATCATAAGGAATAGATTGATTAAAATGGGGATTCATGTAGAATATATAGGTGAAGGCTGGAGACTAAAATCACAGGGTATAAATCTTGAAGCTGTAGTTCCCTTGCATAAAGACAATAATATAGAAAATAATAATTCTATTGTATTACAGGGCAATGTAGGTCAGCTTACTTATTTATTTGCAGGAGATTGTGAAAAAGCTGAAGAAGAAAGTATGATAAATTCTGGAAAGCTCAAAAAATGTGATGTACTGAAAGTTCCTCATCATGGGATCCATACAAGTACCCTTGATGAATTTTTAAAAAGAATAAATCCAAAAGTGGCCGTTATAACAAGTAATAAAAGTACTCCTAATAAAGTGGTAGAAAATAGATTAATTAATAGGGGAATTACAGTTTGGAGAACAGACAAGCAGGGAAATATATTTATTAAAAATAAAATTTTATATTGTGATAGAAATTATACCAGTATAAAGTTAAAATAACATGTATAATTTTACAATAAATTGTCCATAATATTCAAAAAAGGAGGGATATTATGGATAGAAGAAAATTGCGTACAGTAATATTAGTTATTTTTACTATTTTAATTTTTAGTTTAAGTTGTTATATATGTGTAACAGGATTTCAAAATGCCAGCATGAAAAAGGAATTACTTCAAGTGAAAGAAAAAAATAAAGAAACTGTAAAGACAAATTCAAATGTAACTGCTGTTGTTTCGGATAAAGCAAAAATCATATTTAAAACTAAATATGACAAAAGTGGAGAGTACCAGGTAGAAAAAGAAGAATCAGCAGGAGAACTGTCTGGGAAAAGTAAAGATGAGGTTGAAGATACCTATAAAAGTGCAGGATACAAAATAGAAAAATTTAATACACAACAGGTGATATTGGTAAAAGAAGTGGATAAGTATGCTCCAAATAAATATGTACTGGGTATAAAAAATGGTTTTATTGCCATATATAAGACAGATAAAGCGGGAAATATGTTCATAGAAAATGAAAATACGGATATAACTGATATAAAAACAAAAAGATTAAAGGAAGAAGATATTAAACTTTTAACTAAAGGAGATAAGTATTTTCAGTGTAATACAAGAGAAGAAGCACAGTCACGCCTGGAAGACTATGAATAATAGCAGCTTCCAGGGCTTTTTCTGGTTTTCACTTAATGATATAATTATTATGTTATAAGATTTTGGACGAACCTTAATTTTAAAATATTTCATTGAACTAAATTATTTTCCATGATAAAGTAATATGTGTTACATTGAAATTAAACAGTTCAGATTTTGGAGGAGCTTGTAAATGTATGAATACATAAAAGGCATATACAAAGGGGTAAATAAAGATTACATAGTAGTTGAAAACAACGGTATAGGGTATAAGATAAATACCTCTGGAAGTACTATTGCCAAAACTCCCAAAATAGATGAAAATATAACCTTATATCTCCAGCAAATAGTAAGAGAAGATTTTATAGGGCTATATGGCTTTTTAACAAAAGAAGAAATTAATATGTTCAATCTTCTTCTTACTATAAATGGTATAGGAGCAAAGGCAGCACTTTCTCTCTTATCTATAAGCAGTGTTAATAATTTAAAATATGCTATAATATCTGGAGATGAAAAAAATTTAATAAGAGCTCCGGGAGTAGGAAAAAAGACCGCACAGAGAATTATATTGGAGCTTAAAGATAAAATAAAACCAGAAGAAATTATAAACCAAGAAAAAGATCATAGACAAGTTTCTCAAGAAGAAGAGACAATGGAAGTTCTAGAAGCCCTTATAGCACTTGGATATTCTGAAAAGGAAGCAGGTAGAGCTGTGGCTTCTATAGATAACAATGATTCTATTGAATCAATGATAAAAAATGCTTTGAAATTTTTAATGAATTAGGTTAGGTGATGGGTATGGAAGACAGAATAGTTACTCCACTTAATATTAGGGGCGATGCAGAAAGTGAGTACAGCTTAAGGCCCAAAAGTCTTAAGGAATATATAGGACAGAGAAAAGTAAAAGAAAAATTAAAAATATTTATAGAGGCCGCTAAAAATAGAAAAGAAGCTTTGGATCATGTGCTGTTTTATGGCCCTCCGGGGCTTGGTAAGACCACACTGGCCAATATAATTGCTCTTGAGATGGGCGGAAATCTAAAAATTACCTCAGGACCTGCCATAGAAAGAGCAGGAGACTTGGCTGCAATACTTACGGGGCTTGATGACAGGGATGTGCTTTTTATAGACGAAATACACAGATTGAATAGAAGTGTAGAGGAAATACTATATCCAGCTATGGAAGACTATGCACTTGATATAGTTATAGGAAAGGGAGCGTCCACCAAATCCATAAGATTGGATTTACCTAGATTTACCCTTATAGGTGCTACTACCAGGGTAGGACTTTTGACTGCCCCCTTAAGAGATAGATTCGGTGTTTTATGTCCTATGGATTTTTATGATCAGGAGGAATTAAGTGAAATTGTAGTTAGATCCTGTAATATACTTAAAATAAGAATAGAGCCTGAAGCTTCAGTAGAAATAGGAAAAAGATCCAGGGGAACTCCAAGAATAGCCAATAGACTTTTAAAAAGGGTAAGAGATTACTCTGAAGTTAAGGGGAATGGGACAATAGACTTAAAAACCAGTAAGGCAGCACTGGAATTATTGGAAGTGGATAAGGAAGGGTTTGACAGCATAGATAATAAAATACTAAGAGCTATTATAGACAACTTTAATGGAGGACCTGTTGGCATAGAAACTCTCGCTTATTTTATAGGAGAGGAACTTGATACTATAGAAGATGTATATGAACCTTATCTGCTCCAGAAGGGATTTATAATTAGAACTCCCAGGGGAAGAATTGCCTCTGATAGTGCTTATAAGCACTTTAATAAAACCAGGAAGAGCAGTAATGCGTATCACAAAAATTTGAAACAATCATCTTTATTTGATGGTGAAGTATAACTTGATATGTGAAAATATGTTACATAGGATGAAATGGAGTGAAACTTAATTGGAGGTTACAGATTTCGATTTTTACTTGCCGGAGGAGTTAATTGCACAGAAGCCACTGGAACAAAGGGATGAAGGAAGGCTTATGGTGCTGGATAAAAAAACTGGTAAAGTTTGTCATAAGATATTTAAGGATATAGTATATTACCTAAATCCAGGGGATTGTGTTGTATTAAATGACACCAGAGTTTTACCTGCAAGACTTATAGGTGTGAGAGAAGATACCATGGGTAAAATAGAGTTTTTGCTGCTAAAAAGAAGGGATAACTTCACCTGGGAAACTTTAGTTAAGCCTGGCAGAAGGGCTAAGGTAGGAAATAGATTTAATTTTGGCAGTGGACAGTTAAAGGCTGAAGTAGTTAGTATAAATGAAGATGGAAATAGAATAGTTAGGTTTGAATACAATGGAGTATTTGAAGAAATACTAGATAAACTAGGTCAAATACCTCTTCCGCCATACATAAAGGAAAAGCTGGAGAATAAAGAGCTATATCAAACTGTATATTCTAAGGAAGAAGGATCTGCAGCGGCACCTACAGCTGGACTTCATTTTACTGAAGAGCTATTGAGAGAGCTCCGTGAAAAGGGCGTTAATCTGGCATTTTTAACGCTGCATGTAGGCCTTGGAACCTTTAGACCTGTTAAAGTGGAAAATATAGAAGATCATGCCATGCATTCTGAGTTTTATTCTATGTCAAAGGAGACTGCTGATATGATAAATGCAGCGAAAGAAAGTGGTCACAGCGTAATTTCTGTGGGAACTACCTCCTGCAGGACACTTGAAACCATAGGAGATGAAAATGGCAGGGTAAAAGAACAGTCAGGATGGACGGATATATTTATATATCCGGGATATAAATATAAAGTAGTAGATAAACTTATAACGAACTTTCATCTTCCAAAATCTACCCTTATAATGCTTGTAAGTGCATTTTACGGAAGGGAAAATACTCTGCATGCTTATAATGTGGCAGTAAAAGAAAAATATCGCTTTTTTAGTTTTGGGGATGCCATGTTCATCAAGTGAAGTGAGGTGTTTAAATGTATAAATTGCTTAAAAAAGATGGAAGTTCCAGAAGAGGTGAATTTAGTACACCCCATGGGGTAGTTCAGACTCCGGTTTTTATGAATGTAGGTACCCTGGCAGCTATAAAAGGTGCAGTTTCAACTGAAGATTTAAAAGAAATTGGATGTCAGATAGAACTTTCAAATACTTATCATTTGAGTCTGAGGCCTGGAGATGAGGTTATCAGAAAGCTTGGTGGACTACATAAATTTATGAATTGGGATAGGCCCATTTTAACTGATTCTGGAGGTTTTCAAGTATTTTCTCTCTCGGGCATGAGAAAAATAAAAGAGGAAGGGGTGTATTTTAATTCTCATATAGATGGCAGAAAAATATTTATGGGACCGGAAGAGAGCATGAGAATTCAAAGCAACCTGGCATCTACGGTAGCCATGGCTTTTGATGAGTGTGTTGAGAATCCCGCCCCTAAAGAGTATGTAGAGGATTCAGTAAAAAGAACTACCCGTTGGCTTAAACGGTGTAAAATTGAAATTGACAGATTAAATTCCATGCCCCATACCATAAATAATAAACAGATGCTCTTTGGTATAAATCAGGGAGGGGTACACGATGATATACGGATGGAACACGCAAAAATAATAAGTGACATGGATTTGGATGGATATGCCATAGGAGGCCTTGCTGTAGGGGAAACTCATGAGGAAATGTATAGGGTTTTAGAAAAGGTAGTCCCAAATCTTCCTGAAAATAAACCAATATATTTAATGGGAGTAGGTACTCCGGCTAATATACTGGAGGCGGTGGAAAGAGGAGTGGATTTTTTTGACTGTGTAATGCCTTCAAGGAATGGAAGACATTCTCATGTATTTACATCCTATGGTGTAATACATCTTTTAAATGCAAAATATGAACTGGATGATAATCCTATTGACAGTGAGTGCAGTTGTCCTACCTGTAAAAATTATACCAGGGCGTACATAAGACACTTGTTTAAAGCAAAAGAGATGCTTGCCATGAGACTTTGTGTAATACACAATTTGTATTTTTATAATAATTTAATGAAGGAAATAAGGGAATCTATTGATAAGGGGAATTTTTTACAGTATAAAAAGGAAAAGCTTGAAAAGTGGAATGAAACAGTTTAAAAGGATTTTTTTAATATAGATAGAATTTATCTTATAGAAGGAGGTGAAAATATTGGATTCATTATATAGATTAGCACCGCTTATAATTGTGCTAGCATTTTTTTATCTACTTATATTCTTGCCGGAAAGCAGGAGAAGGAAAAAGTATAATGCAATGCTGCAAGGGCTTAAGGTTAATGATGAAGTTATGACTAAAGGCGGCATAATAGGTAAAATTGCACATATTCAGGAAAATGTTTTAACTATCCAAACAGGACCTGACAGAGTAAAAATAAAATTGGATAAAACAGGAGTGTTGAATGTTTTATCAGAAACAAAGAAACAGGAAAGTACTGACATTGATAAAAAATAAAAAGAAGTTTTAAATTCAGGTATAAAGCACCGTTTATCTACATAGATACTATTAGATGGGGGGTGTTTTAATTTTGGAAAAGAATAATAATTACCTTCCAGCAGTGGAGGGGGTTCTAAGAGGGTTTATAATTACAGTTATTTTGCTCTTGATTTTTGCGGTTGTAATGACTTTTGTAGAAGTTAGTTCAAGGGCAAGTTATATATTTTACTTAATTACTACAATACTTAGCATAATGTATGCTTCTATTTATGCAGTGAGGAAAATAGGAAAAAAGGGATGGCTTATAGGGATTTTAGTAACTCTTTTATATTTATCCATATTGTATATAGTTTCCATCATTTCA
The DNA here is from genome assembly GCF_000016505.1 of Clostridium kluyveri DSM 555. Lineage (NCBI taxonomy): Bacteria > Bacillati > Bacillota > Clostridia > Eubacteriales > Clostridiaceae > Clostridium > Clostridium kluyveri. The sequence goes on along the minus strand of NC_009706.1, from coordinate 3,202,455 downwards.
GGAAATTCTATGGTTATGGGTGCGGATGGATTTGCAAGGGTTCTGCTTGCCATAATAGTTGGCGCATTATCTGGTATCATTGGAATTAATTTGTAGATATCTATATGAGGTAATTCATAGGTTCAGGGGAGCTTTGCTTATAGGAATATTTTTCTCTACCTAAATTGTTAAACTTTATTTTATATACGCTTTATGTTATAATCAATCAGATAACTTAATCATATGGAGGAGTTCAATATGAAGCATATAAAAACTATAAATAGTAGTAATATAAAAGATAGTTTAAAAAAACCGGGATGTAAGGAATGTGCTAACTCATGCCAATCAGCATGTAAAACTTCCTGTACAGTTGCTAACCTTGCTTGTGAAAACTAACATAAAATTTTAGGCAGTAACAAAATAGTTGCTGCCTAAAATTTATTATGACAACTACTTGATAGGAGGAGAAAAATTTGGCAGATATTCATAAATTTATTCAGGGATCATATTTCTATGTAATAGATGTGAATTCTGGTGCAATTCATGAAATTGATGAATTGGTATATGATATTTTAGATGACGAAAAATTACCGGAACTGAATTATGTAGTGGAATCACTTAAAAATAAATATGAAAAAGAAGAGATTGTAGAAGCTTATGGAGAAATATGCCAGTTGGTTAGAGATGGAATACTTTATTCACAAGACCTATACGAAGATATTGTATTAAAAGACAATACTCCTTCATTTATAAAGGCCTTGTGTCTAAATGTTGCCCACGATTGCAATCTAAAGTGTAAGTACTGTTTTGCAGATGAAGGTGAATATAAAGGTGCAAGAGCATTGATGTCTGCACATATTGGAAAAAAAGCCGTTGATTTTGTCATAGAAAAATCAGGCCCCAGAAAAAATATAGAGATAGATTTATTCGGAGGAGAGCCTTTAATGGCCTTCCAGTGTATAAAAGAAATTGTGGAATATGCAAGGGAACAAGAGGTTAAAAACAACAAGAAAATAAGATTTACCATGACAACTAATGCCGTAATGCTAAATGATGAAATAATGGAATATATTGATAAAAATATGGGAAATATAGTACTTAGTATAGATGGCAGGAAGGAAATAAATGATAAAATAAGGGTAAGAAAAGATGGAGGAGGAACCTTTAATACCATATTACCTAAAATTAAACATATGATAGAAATTAGGGACAAGTCTAAGCAATACTATGTGAGAGGAACCTTCACCAGAAAAAATACAGATTTCTTTGAAGATATAAAATTTCTTCAAAATGAAGGTTTTGAAGAAATATCTGTAGAACCCGTGGTGCTTCCCTCTGATAATCCTCTATCTCTTCGAGAAGAAGATTTACCTGAAATTTACTCTCAATATGATAAATTATATGAGGAAATGTTGAAATGGAAGCCTGGCGATAAAAAATTCAAATTTTATCATTTCAACATAGATATTACAGGAGGACCTTGTATATATAAAAGAATATCAGGGTGTGGAGCAGGTCATGAGTATGTGGCAATAACTCCTCAAGGAGATATATATCCCTGTCATCAATTTGTAGGAAATGAAGACTTCAAAATGGGCAATTTAAATAATTGGAAGGATTTAAGAGAAGATATCTCCTGTGAATTTAAAAATTCTCACATATATAATAAGCCACAGTGCAGAAAATGTTGGGCCAGATTTTATTGCAGTGGGGGGTGTCAGGCAAATAATTATAATTTTAATGGAGATATGAAAGTACCTTATGAACTTGGGTGTAAAATGCAGAAAAAGAGGATTGAATGTGCCATTGCCCTTAAAGTTAGAAGTATGACAAACAATACTTAATATTATACATTTTTTACAGAAAGTTAATACTATCTGGCATTTTAATCGGGCTTATATGTATTGACGGTATTTTTTTTAAGTAATATAATTGCTAATGTGAATATATGAGAGTAAAGAATATTTGGTCTAGTGGCAAAGGAGGATAAATAATGAAATCTAAGGTGAAAAGCACTATAGTTTTCTTCCTGTGTTTGATTATAATAGGTTTTTTAGCCTATTCAGGAGCATATGGGGTGACTTTAGGTGGATATGAATTGAAACCCTTTAGTAAAGTCATAACTAGGGGTCTTGACCTTCAAGGGGGAGTTTCTGTACTTGAGGAAATTCAAGGGAAAAATGTAGACGAAAGTACCATAGAAAGAACAATAGAACTTTTGTCCTTAAGAGTTAATAAATTAGGGGTAAGTGAAACAGTAGTTGCTAGAGAAGGTAAAAACAGAATAAGAATTGACATACCCGGTAAATTTGATGCCAAAGAGGTAACAGATGGTGTAGCTAAAACCGGAGAACTGAAATTTGTAGGACCTGATAATAAAACCATACTTACAGGTAAGGATGTAAAAGATGCCACTGCATCTCTTGACTCTCAAAATAGCAGTCAGGCTGTAATAAATTTAGAATTCAATAAAGACGGCACCAAGAAATTTTCAGATGCCACTGCAAAATTTATAGGTAAAAAGATTACTATTTACTTAGATGAGGAAGTTCTTACCGATCCTCAGGTAGATGCACATATAACCGATGGCAAGGCTATTATAAGCGGAAATATGACTCTTAAAGAGGCACAAAGAAAGGCAAATTTAATAAAATCCGGTGCTCTGCCAGTTACAGTAAAACCCGTTCAGGTTAAAACCGTAGGAGCTTCTCTTGGAGCTAATGCACTGCCTCTTAGTATATTGGCAGGTGAAATTGGTATAGGACTTGTAATGTTATTTATGCTGCTTTACTATAGATTACCTGGACTTATTGCAGACATAGCACTGGCGTTATATGTATACATAGTTCTGGCTGCTTTTGCCAACATAGGTGTCACCCTTACCCTGGCAGGTATTGCTGGGTTTCTTTTAACAGTTGGTATGGCAGTAGATGCAAATATACTCATATTTGAAAGAACCAAAGAAGAACTCAAAAGCGGCAGAACCATTAAGGCATCCATAGATGCAGGCTTTAGAAGGGCCATGACTTCCATACTGGACTCAAATATAACTACAATTATTTCAGGCTTTATACTTTATAGTATTGGAACAGGTTCTGTAAAGGGATTTGCCCTTACGCTTATTATAGGTACAATTTTAAGTATGTTTACAGCAATAACTGTTACTAGAACACTCATGAAGCTTGCTGCCAATATGGGATGGTTTAATCATAAACAGACTATTGGAACCTTCGGTGTACATGACTTCAGAAAGGGGGTAGTAAAATAATATGGATACTATATATAAAATTATCGAGAAAAGAAAAATATGGTTTACTATATCCCTTATAGTAATTGTAATTGGAATTTTTACTATGGCTACAAAAGGATTGGAGTATGGACTTGATTTTAAGGGCGGTACCATAGTTGAGATAAATTTAGGCAGCAATTTTAATAAAGAAGATGTAGATAGTATAATAAAAAAATATTCAAAGGATTTTCAATCAACTAAATCAGATAATAAATCCATAACCATAAAGTCTACTTCTTTAAGTAGTGATAATGTAAATAATATTGTAAAAGATGTAAAGGCCAAGTACAAAAAAAGCAGTCTTACAAATCAGGAAAATATAGGTGCGGTTATAGGAAAAGAGACTAGAGTTAAGGCTATACAAGCTGTCATAGTAGCCATTATAGCTATGTTTATATACATAGGTATAAGGTTTGAACTGAGCTATGGTATAGCTGCCATGATATCTTTGGTTCACAATATACTTGTAATGCTTTCAGTCTATGCAATATTTAGAATTTCTATAGACACTAATTTTATAGCTGCTACACTCACAGTTATGGGATATTCCGTTCACGATACCATAGTTGTGTTTGATAGAATAAGAGAAAATCACAAGTACATGAGAGGGCAGGAGCCTGAGATGGTTGCAGACGCCAGTGTAACTCAGACTCTGGCAAGATCAATAAACACTGTACTTACAGTTGTAATAACCTTGGCATCGGTATATGTTTTGGTACCTTCCATAAGGATTTTTTCAGAGCCTATACTCATAGGAGTAATAACAGGATGTTATTCATCCATATGTATAGCTAGTCCATGTTGGGTTATAATTAAAAAGCGTATGATAAACAGAAAAAAAAGATTGCGCAGTGCAGTGCAGTAAACTTATTATCTAAAAAAATAATACTTAATAAGATAAAATAAAAAATTTAGAGTATATTAAAACTCTAGATTTTTTTATTGTGAAAAATGTGGACATACTGTATTTGTAATAGAAGATAATATCATTTATAATATAAGTGCTTTCGATTAATTTGGAGGATTTTGTTATGGAGTGGCAAAAGCATAATATACAGGATTTTGACTTTTTAGGCATGGAAAACCCTTTTCTTTTGAAAGATATGGAGGAAGCCATGAAAAAAATAATAAAAGCTGTAAACAAAAGAGAAAAAATTGTAATTTATGGTACCTGCGATTTAGACGGTATAGCTTCGGTAGCTATATTGTTACTTGTGTTAAAGTATTTAAATGCAGATGTAGAGTATTTTATTTCCGACAAAATTAATGATTCTAGTATAAAATCTGATATAATAGAAAATCATATAAAGTTTTTAGGGGCAAAGCTTATAATAACCGCGGGCTGTGGAATTAAATCTCTGCCTGAGATAGAACTTTGCAAAAGACTGGGCATTGATGTTATAATAACAGACTACCATAAATGTGGAAAATTTCTACCAGAGACAATTATTATAAATCCGAATCAGCCAGGCTGCAGATATCCATTTAAGGATCTTATAGCAGTGGGGGTTGTATTTAAATTGTGTCAAGCTGTATCCATTTATTATAATATGAAATATGTAAGTAAATATTTAGACCTTGTAACCCTGGGCATTTTTTCTAAAAAGAGTTATATAACCGGGGAAAATGAAATCATGGTAAGGGAAGGCATGCGATACTTGAACTACACCAATAATTATGGGGTGAAAGCTTTATTGAAAGTAAATAAGATTCATACTATAAATCAGGAAAATATATGTGAACTTTCAAATAAAATAATATCTTCAATTAGCTGCAAAAGATATATAGACAATGCCAGAATTGCAGTAGAACTTTTTACAACTGAAAGTATAGATAGGGCAGAGCAGATAGCCAAATATTTAAAAAATGAAATGATATACTAAATTGAATTTATTAAATCAATTATAACTTGAAAGTTTATAAATATTTAATATATAATTATATGGTAAAAGGATTAAATGAATTAATTGAACTTATTCTTCAAAATCAAGTTAGTAAAATTGTAATATTGTATAAAGATAGACTTGTTAGGTTTGGTTATGAACTTATAAAGAATATATGTGATTATAAAAATGTTGAAATTGAAATTATAGATAATACTGAAAAGACTGAGGAAGAAGAAGTTGTGGAATATTTAGTTCAAATAATAACTGTATTTAGTTGCAGACTTCAAGGTAAGAGAGCCAACAAGACAAAAAAGATGATTAAGGAACTTACTGAAGATGATTAGAGGAATTAAAGTTAGATTATACCCTACTAAAGAGCAAGAAATATTAATGTGGAAAAGTGCAGGAGTTGCAAGATTTACTTACAATTGGGGATTAGCTTACTTAAATAGCTATTATAAAGAAAATAAGAAATCTTTATTAATAGGAGAATTAAGAAAAATATTTACCGAACTTAGAAATAGTGAAGAATATCCTTGGATTAGAGAAGTGTCTTCGGAAATACCACAACAAGCACTTAAAGACTTAGGAGATGCTTTTGAGGAGTTTTTTGAAGGTGAACATGGTTATCCTAAATTTAAAAAGAAAAATAAGTGTGAAACTTCATTTTTTCATCTAAATAATAAATTTGTAGTTAAAGATAAATTTATTAAATTAGAAAAAATAGGATTTATTAAGATGAAAGATGAAGGCAGACTTCCCATAGGAAATTATAAAAAAGATAAAATAAAGGTAACTAATCCAAGAATAAAACATAACGGACGCCACTGGTATTTATCCTTAGGTTTTGAGGTAGAAAATACCCATAAGCTTTGTCTCACTGGTGAGAGTATTGGCGTGGATCTAGGAATAAAGGAACTAGCTGTTGTAAGTAATATTGATAAACCTTTTAAAAACATTAATAAATCTAAAAAAGTTAAGAAATTAAATAAAAGATTACTAAAACTTCAAAGGCAAATTTCAAGGAAATATGATAAGTTGAAATCTGAAAAAGCCTTCAAAAAAAGTGAAAAACCGAATAAAACAAATAACATCATAAAACTTGAAAAGAAAATTAAGTTACTACACAAGAAAATATCCAATATACGTTTAAATCATATTCATCAAACTACTAATGCTATAGTGAAAACCAAGCCAAGCAGAGTAGTTGTTGAGGACTTGAACGTGACTGGTTTATTAAAAAATAAACATTTATCTAAAGCTATACAAGAACAATCATCCAATAAGTTTATAAATACTTTAGAAAAATGTGAATGGAATGGTATTGAATTTGTAAAAGCTGATAGATTTTATCCTTCAAGCAAAAAATGTTCATGTTGTGGAGCTATCAAAAAAGATTTAAAGCTATCTGATAGAATTTATAAATGTGCGTGTGGGATTGTAATTGATAGGGATAAAAATGCAAGTATTAATTTAGCAAATTATAAATTAGTAGGATAATCACATGAAAGATACTACTAATATGTAGGTATTGACGAGACCGAATTTAAGCCTTTGGAGCATCATATCAAACCAAAGTAGCTTAGGCAAAATGGGGTGTATTGAAAAAGGAAATAAGTTTTATAAATTTATAAAGTTTGTACGTCAGTCAATGGGCTTATATAAGTTTTTGAGGGGGAATTGTAATTGAACTTACAGGATAACATAAGAATAGTAGAAGGATTCCCGAAGAAAGGAATAAGTTTTAAAGATATAACCACTTTGATCCGGGATAAAGATGCTTTTAAATATGCAGTAGATAAAATAGCTGGGTATTTAAAGGATAAGAATATTGACGTGGTAGTGGGACCGGAGGCCAGGGGTTTTTTATTTGGAGCTCCCATAGCCTATACCCTGGGAGCAGGTTTTGTTCCAGTTAGAAAACAGGGGAAATTGCCCTACGATACTTTAAGCATTAAATATGACCTGGAATATGGAAGCGATGTACTTCAAATTCATAAGGATGCAATAAATAAAGGTGACAGAGTAGCTTTAGTAGATGATTTGCTTGCAACAGGAGGAACTACATCTTCTGTGGTTAAGTTAATAGAACAAGCCGGTGGAGAAATTGTAACTATAGATTTTGTAATAGAATTGACAGATTTAAAGGGAAGAGAGAAATTAAAAGGTTATGATGTACTTTCTTTAATAAAATATGACATTTAAAGTGTATAAATTTGAAATTATAATTTTCTATAGGATATAATATTAACAAAAAATAATGGCTGGTTTATAAACCAGCCATTGATTTTAGGGAGTATCAGTATGTTGGAAAAATTAATGAGATTGATAGATGAAAATTGTAATAATATTGATGAAAAAATGGTTAAAAAAGCATATTATTTTGCAGATGAAGCTCATAAAAAGCAAAAAAGAGAATCTGGTGAGCCCTATATAATGCATCCTGTAGAAGTAGCTTGCATACTGGCAGAAATGGGAATGGATACAAGTACTATAGTAGCAGGATTGCTTCATGATATAGTAGAGGATACTGAATTTAGCAGGGAAGATGTAAGTAGAGAATTTAGTGTGGAAGTTGCAAACTTAGTAGAAGGTGTTACAAAACTTGGAAAAATAGAATATAAAACAAAAGAAGAGCAGCAGGCAGACAATGTAAGGAAAATGCTTCTTGCCATGTCAGATGATATTAGGGTTATACTTATAAAGCTTGCAGATAGACTTCATAATATGAGGACACTAAAGTTTCTACCTGTTAAAAAACAAAAAGAAAAAGCAAAAGAAACCTTTGATATATATGCTCCCCTAGCTTATAGACTGGGTATGTCTAAAATCAAATGGGAACTTGAAGATCTGGCCTTTAGGTATATTAATCAAAATGAATATTATTTTATAGTTAGAAAAATTTCAGAAAAAAGAGTAGAAAGAGAAAAGTATATAGAACAGATAATAAAAAAGTTAAGAGAAAATATGCAAAAAGCAGGTATAAATACGGATATTGAAGGAAGACCCAAACATTTTTACAGCATATATAGAAAAATGGTAAAGAAAAATAAAACAATAGATCAAATTTTTGATTTAACAGCAGTAAGGATTTTAGTAAGTACGATGAAAGATTGTTATGCTGCCCTTGGTATAGCACACACTATATATAAGCCTGTACCTGGAAGGTTTAAAGATTATATAGCCATGCCAAAGGCAAATATGTATCAATCTTTGCATACTACTGTTATAGGGCCTCAAGGGAAACCTTTTGAAATACAGATAAGAACCTTTGAAATGCATAAAACTGCAGAATACGGTATAGCAGCCCATTGGAAATATAAGGAAGGGGCTGACACTGCAGAGGATATAGATAAAAAGCTTACATGGCTTAGGGAAATGCTGGAATGGCAAAGGGAGACTTCAGATGCAGAAGAATTTATGGAAAGATTTAAAATAGATTTATTTTCAGATGAGGTATTTGTATTTACACCAAAGGGTACTGTTATAAATTTGCCCTATGAAGCTACTCCCATAGATTTTGCCTATAAAATACACACTGATATAGGAAACAGTTGTGTAGGGGCAAAAGTCAGTGGAAAAATGGTTCCACTAGACTATCATCTTAAAACAGGAGAAATTGTAGAGGTATTTGTGTCAAATACCCCCAAAGGACCAAGTATTGACTGGCTGAATATAGTTAAGAGTAATCAGGCAAAGAGCAAAATAAGATCCTGGTTTAAAAAAGCCAGAAGGGAAGAAAATATAGTAAAAGGCAAAGAACTTTTAGAAAGAGAAACAAAAAAGCAGGGGTATAACTTTGGTGAGATTGCAAAGGGAGAGATTATAGAGGTTGTACTTAAAAAGTACAATATAAATTCTGTAGATGATCTTTATGCTTCCGTGGGAATTGGTGCTATAAATCCATCCACTGTTGTTCTGAAAATGAAGGAAATGTATATAAAAATCTCCAAACCAGGTGGGGAGGACTGGAGTAAACTGGAAGATAAGCTTAATAAATATGCGGATAAATCTACAGATAAAAAAATCAAAAAATCTCCGGGAGTGATTGTAAAAGGAGAGACCAATGTACTGGTAAGATTTGCAAAATGTTGCAATGCAGTACCTGGAGATTCTATAATAGGATATATAACCAAAGGCAGGGGGGTATCTATCCATAGAAGAGATTGTAAAAATATGCAGTTGCCTCTAAAAAATAAGGACACTAAATTGATAGAAGTGAGTTGGGGAAATCCTAAAGGGACAGAATATATTACAGAAATTCAAATAAAAGCGGAAAATAGAGAAAGACTTCTAGCTGAAATAGTAGAAATTATAAGTCAGAGCAAGGCTACGTTGTATGCTGTAAATACCAAACCTCCTAAAAATGGAGTATCTATTATCAATATAAAATTAAAAATATTAAATAGAGAAGATATTAAAGAGGTAATAAAGAAGTTTAGAAAAATAAAGGGTATTATTTATGCTTATAGGACAAAAAATTGATCATTAATTGGCTGCTTTCAAATAAATAATACTTTTGTTGTTGATTTGAGGATAGCTTAAAGGGAGTGTTATACATGCGAGCAGTGGTTCAAAGGGTAAAAAGATCTAAAGTTGAAGTGGATGGAAAAATTATAGGTGAAATAGGAAAAGGGTTAAATGTACTTTTGGGTATATCTGTAGAAGATAAAAAAGAAGATATATCCTATATGAAAGATAAGATATTAAATCTCAGAATATTTGAAGATGAAGAGGGAAAGCTCAATAAATCTCTTCTGGATGTTCAAGGAGAGTTACTTATAATTTCTCAATTCACATTATACGGAGATTGCAGAAAAGGCAGAAGACCCAGCTTTATAAAAGCTTTAGGGGGAGAAAAGGCAAGGAGCGTCTACAATGAATTTATAGATCAGTGTAAAGATTCAGTCCATAATGTTCAAACAGGAGAATTTGGAGCAGATATGCTGGTTTCCATAGAAAATGACGGTCCGGTAACTATTATGGTAGACAGTGAGAAAATTTTTTAATAGAATTATATGTTACTAATTAAAATTTAACAAGTAGTGTAGAAAACTTTACACTAACTAATATTTTAGGGAGGTATATTTATGAAAATAAAAAGTTTGGTTGTGGGATCTTATGGGACTAATTGCTATATATTAATAGATGAGGGCAGCTTGCAGTGTGCGGTAATTGATCCAGGTGGAGATGCCCCGCAGATAATAAAAGCTGTGGAGGATTCAAAATGTAAAGTGAAATATATACTGCTGACCCATGGACATATAGACCATACAGGTGCCGTAGTAGAATTGAAAAATAAATATAATGCCCCTGTAGCAATAAGTGAGAAGGATTATAAAATGGTGCAGCAGGGAGCTTTTGTATATGGAAATATAGGAAATGAGGCTCCACTTTATATTAAAGACAATCAGATATTTGAAATCGGAGATATAAAGTTAAAGGCTATTTATACACCAGGGCATACTCCGGGGGGTGTAAGCTTTTTAACAGATAAAGTAGTATTTTCAGGAGATACACTGTTTCAAGGCTCCATTGGAAGAACTGATTTTCCAGGGGGAGATTTTGAAACAATTATAGATAGTATAAAAACTAAAATTATAGTTTTACCAAATGAAACTGTAGTGTTATCAGGCCATGGACCTAAGACCTTTGTAGGGGAGGAAAAGATGCATAATCCTTTTCTGTAATTATTCTAGGTCCAATCATTCATAGGTGGAGGGGCTGCTGAGATGGAAGTGAAGGTTAAATTAAATTGTGAGAGGTATAGATATCATATTTTTCAAATAATAAATTTATTCTATGAATTTTCAAATATAATTTTTGTAGAAAAGGATAATTGGGATTTTAATATAGAAATATTAATAGATAGAGTTATAATAAAACATGATAATGAAGTTTATGAAGGTAAATTTGAAAGCTGTTTGAAAGAAAAGGAAAATATAAGAAAGATAATATTTCTATATTTTAGTGATAGAACCTGCAAAAAATTGCCCTGGGGAACTTTGATTGGCATAAGGCCAAGTAAAATAGCACTGGAACTTATAGAGAAAGGGGAAAATTACGAAGGTATAGTTGAATACTTTCGTAATCATTTTTGTTGTGAAAGACGCAAAGCAGAGCTTTGCATAAATGTAGCAGCAAAGGAAAAAGACCTGGTGAATACACACAGCAGGAATATAAGTGTATATGTGGGAATGCCCTTTTGTCCTACCAGATGTCTTTACTGTTCTTTTACTTCCAATCCTATTGAAAATTTTAAGGATTTAGTAGAACCTTATATTGAAAGTTTGATCTATGAAATAAGGCAGATTTCAAGCTATATTAAAAAAAATAAATTGAATATAGAATGTATATATTTTGGAGGAGGTACCCCTACTTCTGTTGATGATGAAAAATTCAAAAAAATAATCTGTGAAATATATGATAATTTTGTATATGGACATAGAATAAAAGAGTTTAATGTAGAGTGCGGCAGGCCTGACAGTATGACTTTAAATAAATTGAAAACCATGAAAAAATATGGGGTGAACAGGATAAGTATAAACCCGCAAACCATGAATGACAGTACTCTCGAATTTATTGGGAGAAATCATAGGGTAGAGGATATAAAAGAAAAATTTCATATGGCAAGAGAGTGTGGGTTTGACAATATAAATATGGATATAATTGTGGGACTTCCCGGAGAAGGGATTGAGCATATAGACAAAACTTGCACTGAAATAGAAAAACTTTCTCCAGATAGCTTGACAGTACATGGCATGTCTGTTAAAAGAGGATCTAAACTTTATGAAAATATGATAAATAATACAAAATATTTAACTCCAGATGCAGTGGAATTAAATCTTATGTATGAAAGAACAGCCAGGGCTGCTGAAGCTTTAAATATGGAACCTTATTATTTATACAGACAAAAAAACATGGTGGGTAATATGGAGAATATAGGGTACGCTGCAAGGTATAATTTTGGACTCTATAATATAGAAATGGTTGAAGAGAGGCAGACTATAATAGGCTGTGGAGCTGATGCTGTTACCAAAGTAGTATTTTTAGAGGAAAACAGATTAGAAAGACATGGAAATATAAAGGATGTAAAAGAATATGTAAATAGAACAGAGGAAATGGTAAAGAAAAAGATAATGCTTTTAAACACTCTTTATGGAAACTTTCCAATTTCATAGTCAAACAAAAAAAATTTAGGAAGGAAGTAAATCATTATGGCTATACAAGCACCCAAAGGTACAAAAGATATATTACCTACGGAGTCTTATAAATGGCACTATTTAGAAGATAAATTCAAAAATATAGCAGATTCTTATGGATATAGAGAAATAAGGACGCCTGTATTTGAATATACAGAACTTTTTCAAAGGGGAGTAGGGGAAACTACTGATGTAGTACAAAAAGAAATGTATACATTTCTAGACAGGGCAGGAAGGAGCCTTACTTTAAAACCAGAAGGTACATCTCCTGCAGTAAGGGCCTTTGTGGAAGGCAGTTTGTACAATGAGGCACAGCCCACAAAATTATTTTATTTTACGCCAGTTTTAAGATATGAAAATGTTCAAAAGGGAAGGCTTAGAGAACATCATCAGTTTGGCATAGAAGCTTTTGGTTCCAGAGAAGCTTCACTGGATGCAGAAGTAATAAGTCTTGCCATGAGAATTTATGAGGAGCTTGGGGTAGACGGAATAGAACTCAATATAAACAGTATAGGTTGTTCCAAGTGCAGGAAGGAATATAATGATATATTGAAGACTTTTTTGTCTAAGCAATATGACAATATCTGTGATACCTGTAAAACCAGATTCCATAAAAACCCTATGAGAATATTGGATTGCAAGGAGAAAAGCTGCAGGGAAATAGTTAAAGATGCACCTTTGATGCTTCACCACTTGTGTGATGAGTGCAGGGAGCATTTTGAAAGTCTCAAGATGTATCTTGAAGGTCTTGGAATAGGATATAAAATAAATCCCCTAATAGTGAGAGGACTTGATTATTATAGTAAAACCGTATTTGAAATAATCAATAAGAATATAACCATATGCGGCGGGGGAAGATATGATTATCTTATAGAAGAAGTTGGAGGACCTAAAATGCCTGCAGTGGGATTTGGCATGGGAATAGAAAGAACACTTCTTACGCTCAGTGAAAATGGTATAGAAATACCCAAACTTCCCTATATAGATTTATATATAGGAATTATTGGAGACAAGGCTAGAATAAAGGCTTTAACGCTGACAAATAAATTAAGAGAAAAAAATGTAAGATGTGAATATGACCATATGAATAGAAGTGTAAAGGCAGAAATGAAATATGCCAATAAGATAAATGCAAGGTTTACAGTTATACTGGGTGAAAATGAAATTGAATCTGGTATTGCCAAATTCAAGAGGATGGAAGACGGGCAGCAGTTTGAAATCAGTTTGGGAGATTTAAGTGCAATTTTAAATTTAACCAGAATGTAGTTTGTAAAACTTGAAATATTCAAATAATAATTAGGATAGGAGTTGAAAATCTTTTATATGCTTAAGTATATAATGGAGATATAATTATGGGAGAAGAATTGAAAACACTTAAGAGAACCTGTATGTGCGGGGGGTTAACAGAAGCAAATATAGGGGATAAAATTACTGTTATGGGCTGGGTTCAGAGAAAGAGAAATTTGGGAGGTCTTGTATTCGTAGACTTAAGAGATAGGACAGGAATACTTCAAATAGTATTCGGGGAAGCAATAAATAAGGAGGCCTTTGAAAAATCAGATAGTGTAAAGTCAGAATACTGTATAGCTGCAGTAGGGACCATTGTAAAAAGGGAATCTCCTAATATGGAAATTCCAACGGGGATGGTAGAATTAAAAGGAGAATATATAAAAATATTTTCAGAGTCTGAAACTCCTCCGATATACATAAAAGAAAATTTAGATGCAGCTGAAAATATAAGACTTAAGTATAGATATCTTGATTTAAGAAGACCGGATATGCAGAGAATATTTATGTTAAGACATAAAACTGCAAAAGTCATAAGAGATTTTCTAGATGAACAGGGATTTTTAGAAATAGAAACTCCTATACTTGGGAAAAGTACACCAGAAGGTGCCAGAGATTATCTCGTACCCAGCAGAAATTATAAGGGGAAATATTATGCACTTCCTCAATCCCCACAGTTATTTAAACAGCTTTTAATGGTTTCTGGGTATGACAGATATTTTCAAATAGCAAAGTGTTTCAGGGATGAGGATTTAAGAGCTAACAGACAGCCTGAATTCACCCAGGTAGACATGGAGATTTCCTTTGTAGATCAGGAAGAAGTAATGGATTTAAATGAGAGACTTATTCAAAGGGTATTTAAACAGATACTGGATGTGGATGTAAAGCTTCCTATAGAAAGAATGACCTATAAAACTGCTATGGATAAGTACGGCAGTGATAAGCCGGATCTAAGGTTTGGCATGGAAATAAATGATATAAGTGAAGTTGTTAAAGGCGTGGATTTTAAAGTATTCCAAAATGCACTGGAAAATGGAGGCTCTGTAAGGGCCATAAAAGTTACCGGTTCTGCTGCTCTTGGCAGAAAACAACTAGATAAGTTAGTTGAATTTGTGAAGACCTATGGCGCATCAGGACTTATATGGATGGCCTATAAAAAGGAAGGAATCAAATGTTCCATATCAAAGTTTCTAACAGAGGAAGATACCCAGAATATATTAAATAAAATGGAAGCAGCAGAGGGAGATCTAATACTTATAGTAGCGGATAAAAATAAAGTTGTATTTGAAAGCTTGGGTGCCCTCAGAATTCACATGGCTAAACAAACGGGTATATTGGAAGGAAATAATGATTTTAAATTCGTATGGATAACGGAATTTCCTCTTTTATCTTATAATGAAGAGGAGAATAGATATCAGGCAGAACATCATCCTTTTGTCATGCCTATGGATGAAGACATACAGTATTTAGAAAGTAATCCGGAAAAGGTAAGAGCAAAGGCATATGATATAGTGTTAAATGGAGAAGAACTGGGTGGAGGAAGTATAAGGATACATGATACTAAGCTTCAGGAAAAAATGTTTGGGGCAATTGGCATTTCAAAAGACACTGCCTGGAATAAATTTGGATATTTTCTGGAAGCCCTTAAATTTGGACCACCACCTCATGGAGGACTTGCTTATGGATTTGACAGAATGATAATGTTTTTAGCGGGTACTGATAATATAAAAGATGTTATAGCTTTTCCTAAAAACCAAAATGCATTTTGTCCTTTAACAGAAGCACCAAATTCAGTGGATAAATCTCAGCTGAAGGATCTAGGAATAGAAGTAAAATAATCAAATATTTTTTAATTTAAAGTTAAATTATATGATTATACTAAAGATAAATTTAAAAAAATGTAGTATAATAGTATTATAAAATAACTTTTGTTGTAATTTTAAATTTAATAAAAAAGTTTTAATATTCCTACTGTGTACGGGGAACGAGTTAATGTTGGCTGAACATTTCATAAAAGGGAATCCCACTCTTTTTGTGGAATGAAACTCAATTTATTTTGAGCACAAGAAGCAAAAAGGAGATGCCCACCTGTTAAGAGCGGGTTCAATATAACTTATTCTGCGGCATGGTGGGGTTTTAATTTTTTTAATTAAAAATGTTTACTTTTAATTACATAAACAATATAAGGGAGATGACA
Organism: Clostridium kluyveri DSM 555; assembly: GCF_000016505.1. NCBI lineage: Bacteria > Bacillati > Bacillota > Clostridia > Eubacteriales > Clostridiaceae > Clostridium > Clostridium kluyveri. The sequence goes on along the minus strand of NC_009706.1, from coordinate 3,186,615 downwards.
AAGTGGGATATCTATATATTATTTTAGCTGCTATAACCTTCAGTACTATGGAGATAGCAGGTAAAGTAATTGCTGACGTTATAAATCCATTTCAGCTGAATTTTTTAAGATTTTTAATAGGCGGACTTATATTGTTACCACCTACCATTAAAGTACTTAAAAATAAAGGCATAAAATTAAATAGAAAAGATTTTGGGTATTTTATTATAACGGGACTTTTATGTGTTGTAATTAGTATGTCTTTTTTTCAACTTGCCATAGTCTACACAAAAGCTTCTACTGTTGCTATAATATTTAGTACAAATCCTGTATTTACAATTCCTTTTGCTTATTTTATCTTAAAAGAAGATTTAAAGAAGTCCACTATTTTTTCTCTGGTGTTAAGTTTGATTGGAATAGTATGCATTTTAAATCCCTTCCAAGCATCACAGGGTGGAGATGTTAAAGGAATAATATTATGTGTAATAGCTGCCCTTACATTTTCAATATATAGTGTAATAGGTAAAATGAAATCTTCACGATATGGAAGTATAGTTATGAACTGTATGACATTCCTGGTAGGAGACATAATAATGTTGATTTTAATAGGCATTTCTAAGCTTTCAATATTTAAAAATGCAGTTTCAAACAGCAGTTTTCGTATTCTTTCAGATATTCCGGTATTTCAGGGCATAACCCATTCGAATATATTCATTATAATATATTTAGGTGTAGTTGTTACAGGACTTGGATATCTATTTTATTTTCTTGCAATGGATAATACCTCTGCGTCCACTGCATCTATAGTATTTTTTATAAAGCCGGCTCTTGCTCCTATTCTTGCATTAATATTGCTAGGAGAGAGTATGCCCGCTAATACCATAATAGGGGTGTTATTTATATTAGCTGGTTCACTTATGACATTTACATTTACGGAAAAAAAGAATGGTATTGAAGATAAAGTTAAAATAAATGATTGAAACCTAAAGGGCTTCAATCATTCATTTTTTAATAATTTTTCATTTAAAGAATTCAGTGATTCAATTATTTCTTCCCGGGGTAGGTTACCTCTATTCAGTTCATTTTCGCTTTTTAAAAGTAGGGTTTCATAAAATTTTACAGCATTTTTTAAACACTCTCTAGAAAAATCACTGTCTTTTAGTATTTCATATAATGTATCCTCCGCCTTATCAAAGCTGCCAACTTTCAAGTAATACTCTATCAGCCTATTTTCAATATCCCGGGATAGTTTATAAGGGGAAACCTTAATTATAATGGGGTCAATATCTGAAAAATGGTTTTCTAAATCACAGTGATCATTTTTAATTAAAAAGGCATTTAAAAAAAGATTTAAAGATTTTTCATATATGTAAAAAGCATCCTGTTCTTTATGCTGATTTTCTAAAATATCCCCTTCTTCTTTTAATAATTTGCCCATCATTATATATTTATCTGCATTTATGGTTCCATCACTTTTTATTATTTCAAGCAAGTTTTCTGTAGAAAAAGAATTGAAAAATTTTATACTAAGTCTGAATATATACTTAAAGGCATCATCTATCAAGTCCAGGGCTTTTGTATAGTTTTTATTTTTTTTATTATAAATTATCTGTTCTAACAATTCTTCAAATTTTTTAATTAATTCATCTGTTATGCTTCTTTTTAACATGATTAGACCTCCTGAAATCTTCACAAAACCTATATTAATACATACATTATACTAAAAAAACAATTTATTTACTATAAATATATGATGAAAATCAATAATAGGTATTGAATGTAAATATTTCATGTGATAATATTGTATATAGTACATATAGTTTACAAAACTACATATAATAATATACATATTAAATTTTAAAGGAGTGATTTCATTTGTATAATGAAGTTAAATTATATACAAAAGGAGAGGAAATAGCAAATGCCATAACTCATGGTATAGCTGCACTTTTATCTATAGCAGGGATGGTTCTCTTAATCGTATTTTCAAGTAAGATGGGCGATAAATGGTATGTGATAAGTTATACAATTTATGGAATCTCCATGTTTATACTATATCTTGGCTCCACCTTATATCACAGCATAACCAACCCAAAAGCTAAAAGGGTTTTTAGAATAATTGACCATTCTTCCATTTATCTTTTAATAGCCGGAACCTATACTCCTTTTACCCTGACAATTTTAAGAGATTCTGTGGGTTGGCTAATATTTTGGATAGTATGGATTATGGCGTTGCTTGGAATAATAATGAAGGTATTTTGGGTAGGTAAATACGATGTTGTATCCACACTGATATATATATTTATGGGCTGGATAATAATTTTTGCCATAAAAATACTTTTGGTAAAGCTATCCACAGCAGCAATAGTTCTTTTGGTCTCAGGAGGAATTATATATACATTGGGTGCTCTTTTATATATGTTTAATAAAATACCCTACAATCATGCTATATGGCATCTTTTTGTTATAGCGGGAACCTCATGCCATTTCTTTTGCATACTTTTATATTTATTTCCCAATTAATTAAGCCAAAGTTTTACAGAACATAAGAATTTTTTATTGCAATAAATAGAATTTATGGCATCTATATGAAAAAAATATATAATTATTTTGGATAATATAATGAAATTCACATAAATAAAAAAAATTTACTAAATATTAAAAGGAGTATGCAGCTATAGTATAGAATATATTTAAGTATAAATTAAATTTATATTTATAGAGGGTAAAATTATGGATAAAAATAATATTTTTGGATTTAATTCTTCTTTTTACTATTTTGGATTACAGCATTTAGTTTTGAATATGTATAACTATATTAAAGATGGTATTGATAAAAATGAAAAAATATATGTGTGCATGGCTCCTGAGGTATACAATGAATTAGCAAGCTATTTATCAGATATATATGGATTTAGTTATGTAGAAAATTTTCGTATACATAAGATTATTAGCTGTTATAACAAACTGAAGCTAAATGAAATAAGAGCAAAGCTTTCAAAGCATATAGATGAAATTGTTGAAAATGGTTATTCAGGAGTCAGGTTTATCATACAGGCAGATTATATGATTTTAAGCAGTTCCCGGGAATATTTTATGGACTTTAATAAATCTATACTGTATATAATCTTGGGATTAAAGGCTTCTTTTATGAGTCTATATGATTTCGAAGATTATTTAAAGCACAAATATATAATAGATGACGAGGTTATCTTGGAATCCTATAGAGTTCATTCCCATAGACTCTATAATGGAAATCTGCAAAATTGCCGTGGACTCTCTCATTCAAAATAATCCTAGTTGAACAACTAGGATTATTTTAAGTGAGAATTTCAAATAAAATTGATTAAATCTATGGAGTTATTACATATGGGAACTATTTATTATCAAGGCATTATAAGTTTAACCATAAATGATGAAAATTATGTATAAGATACTTAATATTCTAAAAATAAATATAGTAACATAATAAACATGTTGTAATAGTATATATTAATGGTATTTTAAATCCTTTGTTTTTATATTACATAAAAACAAAGGAGGTGTTATTGTGAAAAATTTACAGGACCATTATGAAGGTATCCCAGTCGATTTAAGATCTTGCAAGTATTTAGGGAGAGGGCATAGTGGACAAGTATATTTAATGCCAGACAAAAAAGTTTTAAAAGTATTCAATAGTTCACACAGCTGTAAACGTGAATTTGATATATTAAAATCTGTAGAAGGAAGTCCTCACTTTCCCAAGGCTTATGAAATGGACAAGTATTATATGATTAGAGAATACGTGGGGGGAACTAATGTAAAAGATTATCTTATAAGGCATGGTTTAAGTAGGTCCTTTGTTATAAGAGTGATAGAGCTTATTGATGATATGAAGAAGCTAGGTTTTACAAAGCTGGAAATGAGATTTCCTCATCTATTTGTTCAAGAAGATGGATCACTTATGTTAATAGATCCAAGAAAAAGCTATGTTCAGGATATACCTTATCCAAAATCTTTTTTAAGAAAGTTAAAAAAAATGGGGCTATTACAAGAATTTATAAAAATATTGAATGAAGAGAGACCTGATATGGACTTTGGAGTTTATTCCCATAGAGTAATATAAAAGAAGAGAGCTTACAATGTTATTTAGCCATTGTAAGCTCCTTTTAAATGCTGATTAACATAACAATTCAATAAATTATAAGTAAATTATCAGAATGATTATTGACATTTTAATAAAATGGTAATATTATTAATGAATAATAATAAATTTAATAATGTATTTAATTTATTGTTATGACATATCTCTTCTAGATAATATAACTCATAATATATCTCGAAAATTTATTTAGACGCCTTTATTTTGAAAATTTCAAAATAAGGGCGTTCTTTTAAAATATGTTAGGAATGATATGGAGGTGTATGATGAAACTATGATAATAGATTGCGAGAATATAAGGGCATTACCCTATGCAAATAAGTTGAAAGTGGTAGCAGGAAAAAGAGGTATGGGAAGGATTATAAAATGGGTGCATTTTATGGAAAATCCAGGATATATACGCTGGTTAAAGGGAGGAGAACTGATTTTAATAACTGGAATACTTATAAAGGACGATATAAATATTCTTTATAAGTTAATTGAAGATTTAAATTCCAAAAACATAGCAGGACTTGTTATAAATGTAGGTCCTTATATTCCAAGTACTCCCAAAAACATAATAGAACTTGCAGATCATCTTGATTTTCCAATATTTGAATTGCCCTTTGAAGTAAGGCTCATAGATATAAGTCAAAGTATATGTAAGGCAATTTTTATGAATAAAATGGAACAGGAGTCAATGAATAGTTTCATAAAAAACATTATTTTTGGAGATTTAAACTATGATGAAGATGAAGTAAATAAATCTAAATTTTATAAATACAATCCGGGAAAGACTTATTGTTCAATGGTATTATATGTAGATAATTTTATAAGTTTCGTTAAACAGGGGGGAGTGTGGAATGAAGAACTTGAAACCAGGACAAGACAGCAGATTGAAGAGATTATAGTCAATATAATGAATAGGCTAAATAAAAAATCCATTAATATAATTGAAGATACTTTTATTGTAATCATGTTTCCTGTGGAAAAATATGAAAGAGATAAAATAAATTCAATTGCAGAAGAAATTCTAAGTAATATAAATTCAAAAATAGAGGAACTTAAAATAAGTATTGGAATAGGAAGCTTTTGGACAAGACTTGAAGAACTTAAAGACAGTGTGAATAAGGCACAAAATGCCTTGAAAATTTTAGGAGGAAATAAAAATAAAGTATGCAGCTATAAGGATATGGGTATGTACAGATTATTGTTTGATATGAGCAAAAAGGATGAAATGAAAAGACTTCTTAGAGAAATATTAGGAGAACTTATGGAATACGATAGTAAAAATTCTACAAGTCTGGTTGAAACTTTGAAGGTTTATATTAATGAAAATTGTAATTTAATACACACTGCGGAGGAACTTTTTATTCATAAGAATACTCTAAAATATAGAATTAAAAGAATAGAGGAGATATTGAACTGTAATCTTAGAAATATGGAGCATTTATTTAGATTTGATATGGCTTTTAAAATAAAGAATTTTTTGTCCTGTATGAAGTAAACAAATGCTGTGTTATATAATTGTCCTTTTTATACATATGAATATTGGTGATAATGTGTTAAATTGTATATAATATATTTGTTAAATAAATAAATTACAGGCTTAAATATATTAATTTATCATGAAATGTGTATGGGGGCGTTAAAATGATTGAGGAAAAAAATGCAAAAATTATAACTGAAATACCAGGACCTAAATCTAAGGAACTTATAAAAAAAAGAGAACAATATGTGGCCAAAGGAGTAGGATGTAGTTCACCAATATTTGTAGAAGAGGCTAAAGGTGCACTTATAAAAGATATAGATGGAAATGTATTCGTTGATTTTGCAGGAGCCATAGGAGTTCAAAATGTAGGTCATAGAGATGAGGGAGTAGTAGAAGCTGTAAAGGCTCAACTTGACAAATATATACATCCATGTTTCCATGTAAACATGTATGAACCATACATCACTCTGGCAGAAAAACTTGTGGAAATTACTCCAGGCAGTTATGAAAAAAAGGCTATGTTTGCAAATAGCGGGGCAGAAGCAGTTGAAAATGCCATTAAAATAGCCAGAGCCTATACTAAAAAAACCGGTGTAATCTCCCTATGGGGTTCTTTTCACGGAAGGACTAACATGACCATGTCCATAACAAGCAAATACAAGCCATATAAAGATGGATTTGGACCATTTGCTGCACAAACTTATAAAACAGAAGGAGCTTATTGTTACAGATGTGCTCTTGGATGCAAATATCCAGAATGTGGTATAGCCTGTGCTGAAAAACTTAGAAGTATGCTAAAGACTGTGAATTCCAGAGATGAAATAGCTTGTTTAATAGCAGAACCTATACAGGGGGAAGGTGGATTTATAGTACCTCCAAAAGAGTATTTTAAAGTTATTCAGCAAATATGTAATGAAAATGATATAGTATTTATTATCGACGAAGTACAAGCCGGCTTTGGGAGAACTGGAAAGCTGTTTGCACACGAACACTTTAGAGTTGAGGCAGATATCATAACCATGTCAAAATCAATTGCAAATGGATTCCCATTAAGTGCAGTCGTAGGAAAGGCAGAAATTATGGATGCTGCCTGTGTTGGTGGGATTGGAGGCACATATTCTGGAAGTCCCCTGGGATGTGTGGCAGCTCTTAAGGTTATAGAGAAGATAGATAAGGACAATCTCTGTGGCAGGGCCTTTGAAATTGGAAAATACATTACAGCAAGGTTTCAGCACATGAGAGAAAAATATGATGTAATAGGGGACATAAGAGGCCTTGGGGCGATGATAGGAATAGAATTTGTAAAGGACAGAAGCACAAAGGAACCCTATGCAGAGCTGGTTAAAAAAATTACACAATATTGTTTTAAAAGAGGAGTAATAGTTTTAAATGCAGGATTATTAAGTAATGTAATAAGATTTTTGCCACCTCTTGTAATAACTCAGGAACAATTGAAATATGGTATTGATGTAATTGAAGAGGCAATAGAAAGTGAATTGGGAGTAATAAATCAGTTGGAATATAAAAGTATAGTCTAATTAAAGTCATTAACTGTATATTAAAAACTGCTATCTAAAAAACTCTATATAATATATAATAAATTGGTAGGTATAATAGCCTACCGATTTATTTTTGTAAAAAATTATATTAAAATAGATTCTCTACAGCAAACTCTACCTGAACCCATGAATTACTTTATATTAAAAAATTTTATAAATTTAAGTTATAAGTTTAAATACTAATATGCTATAATAATTTAAAATAAAATATGTAAAGGAGATTTTTATCATGAATTGGTTCTCGGATTTAAAGATTTTTAAAAAATTAATGTTGTCCTTTATCGTAATAACACTATTTACATGTTTGGTGGGAATTATATCTATAAATAAAATAGGAAAAGTAAATACCAGCTTAAGCAACATGTATAATGTAAATTTGAAAAGTACAAACATTCTCCAGGAATTGAAGACAAATCTAATGGAAGCCAGATCAGATATGCTTGTTATTCTAGATCCAATTAACAAAAGCAGTTTGGATGATGTTGTTAGTAATGTTAGCAAGTTAAAGACAGAAGATGAAAAACTTGTATCTGACTATAAATCTACCATAACAAATGATAAAGACAAGGAGTTGTATACACAATTTCAGCAGTATTTGGATGGGTGGAGAAATGCCAGAGAAAATTACATAAAGTTCATACAACAGGGAGATTATGAAAATGGCAGAACACAATTTGGACAAACAGAAACTTATAGAACGAAAATGTTTTCTGTACTTGATCAATACATAGATTTAAAAGTAAAGGCAGCTGGAACAGACTATGACGATGGAATTGCCCAATATAAATCTTCTTTTATATTTTTGATTGTAATAATTTTAGCCAGTGCGGCTTTATCCATAATTCTTGGAATTCTTACATCAAATAATATTAACAAACCTATTTTAAAAATTAAAGAATTGGTAGATAAATTTTCAAATTTTGATTTTTCTTCAAACACCAATATAACAAGAAAAGATGAATTTGGACAAGTTGCTTTATCCCTTAACAAGGCACAAAAAAATATAGTGGATTTAGTAAAAAATATTATGGAAGACTCTGAAAATATGAGCAGTTCCAGTCAGCAGTTATCTGCAACTGCAGAGGAGCTTTCATCTAAGGCCCAGAGTATAGACAATTCACTAAAAACTGTGGCAAACAGTATACAGGAAACCAGTGCAGCATCTGAGCAGATAACTGCTTCTATAGAGGAAGTGGACTCAAGTGTAAATGAATTGTCACAAAAGGCTATGGAGGGAAGCAATAATTCCATTCATGCCAAGGAAAGAGCAGATAATGTAAAAAATACAGGAAAAACAGCCATGGAATACACAGAGAAAATATATGAAGAGAAAAAACAAAATACCTTAAAGGCCATTGAAGATGGTAAAGTGGTGGAAGATATAAGACAAATGGCAGATACTATAGGAAGCATAGCAGAACAGACAAACCTATTGGCTCTTAATGCAGCTATAGAAGCTGCAAGGGCAGGAGAACATGGAAAAGGCTTTGCTGTAGTGGCAGAGGAGGTTGGAAAACTTGCCGAACAGTCTTCAGAAGCTGTTGTAGGCATTCAGGATACTATAGTAAAAGTTCAGGAAGCTTTTAAAAATATTTCAAAAAGCAGTGAGGAAATATTGGACTTTATAAATGAAAAGGTAAATCCACAATTTGAGACATTTGCAGGTATGGGCGTAGAATATTATAATGATTCTGATTTTGTGAGCAAAATGTCAGAGGAACTGGCATCCATGTCAGGAGAGCTGGCTGCCACCATAGGCCAGGTAAGTGAGGCGTCACAAAGCATGGCCTCTACTGCACAAAAATCATGGGAGAATACAGAGATAATACAAAATGGTATTGATGAAACTACAAAAGCTGTAGGTCAGGTATCAATGACCGCACAAAGTCAGGCAGAGCTGGCCCAACGGTTAAATGAAATGGTGCAAAAATTTAAAATTTAATTAGAGAAGAGTTTGTGGTTTTTATTAAACCTGCAAACTCTTCTATTTTGTAAGGGAGTATATATCAGAAAACTCTATATCTATTTTTTCCACACTGGTTTTAAATGGTGTGTTATTTTCGAATTCATTTTTATCAATTATCTCCACAGGTAATTCTATGGAAAATTTACTTCCCCTTCCCTGTACGCTGGTAACTTCTATTTTTCCATTGTGCATGGTTACAAAAGATTTTACAAGATATAAACCTACTCCGCTTCCCTCATGTTCCCTGGACAGGGAACGATTGGCCTGACCAAAACGCTCAAATATAACTTGAAGTTTATCTTCGGGAATTCCATCTCCATCGTCTTCTACAGTAATTAGTACAGTGTCCCCCCTGTCCTCTACGTTTACATATATAGTGCCCTGAGAATTTGTATATTTAAAGGCATTGGAAAGCAGATTAAGCATTATACGTTCCATTTTGTTAGGATCAAAAGCCATAATTTTTTCTTCCGTATTTGTATCAAATATTAACTCTATATTTTTAGAGTCAATATGAGAAGCCACGGATTGAGTGATATCTTCTACCACACTTACTATGTCCATGTTTTTTTTATTAAGGCTAATGAATCCAGAGTCTACCCTGGTTATATCTGTTATATTATTTATTAACCTTATAAGTCTTAGACAATTTTGTTTCATGGTTTTTAAATAAGATTTACATTTTTTCATATCCTCACTGTCATATTTATTTAAATATATATCCATAGTTTGAATAGCCACAAATATAACATTAATAGGCGTTTTGAATTCATGGGACATATTTATGAAAAAGTCCATTATAAGAGTGTTGAACTCTTTAGTTTCATTTAATAATTTTAAATTTTTCTCAGCAGTATTTTTTAAGCTTTCCATTTGTTTTTGAGAGGTTAAGTCCAGCAGAAAAGTCAGTATAACAGGTTTGCCATCATAAATAAAAAATGAAGAAGTATTTTTCACAGAAATAGTATTACCTTTACAGTTCAGTATATTTTCTTCATTTACAATTTTAGATAGTTTTTCATCTATGATATTTATATATTTTTTTCTGATGGAGGAAATATCTTCATCTCTATAGTGATCATATAATGACTTATCATTTAATTTTAAAGGGTCTTCACATCCTAGAAGTCTGGAAGCACTTTGATTTGCATAGATTATTCTTCCATTGTCATGAACTATAATGGAGTTTACGGAGTCCTCAAACAGCATATGAAAACACATTTCATTTTTAAACAGTGAAAATTCAATATTTTTTCTTTTTATATTCTGTTCTTTCAATTTGCAGTTTAACAAGTCCAATTTATTGTCCTTATTTCTATTATTTTCGGCTTCTATATCCATGTAGTAACCCAGTATCCAGGATATAAATATGAATATTCCAACCAGTATCAAATCCTTTTGAAAGTATACATTTATATCATTTATAGTGGGAGCATATAATAAATCCACCCCCAGTATAAAAAAGGAAGAAAAAAAAGCAGTTATAATTCCATATCGGGAGCCATATTGTATTACTGAAGCTATTATTAAAAGTAAAAACAGGTATTTATATTCATTTTCGTAAGAATTAGACATGTATATGGGCAGAGAAATCAATAATGTAAAAAGTATTGTCTCTATGAGCCAGGATTTTCTGAACACATTTGAGGAGCGTTCTATTTTAGTGTTAATTATAAGCCACATTATGCAAATTAGCGCCAGAATACCTGATAGAAAAGCTGTAGTGTATAAACTGAAATTAATATTTTCTTTTATATATAAATATATCCAATAATTGGGCAAATTGATGTATATAATAACTGCAATAAATATTATTATGGCTATTTTTATCATGGATAACATAACAGACATATCTTTTGTAACAGGCTTCATAGATAAGTCCTCCTATCACATAAATTATATTTATATCGGTTTCTGAAAAGTAAAAATTACCAATTTCATAAATCAGTAATTTTTACTTAAAAGTGTGCTTAGATTTTTTATTTTCTCAAGCACTCGGGTTCTTCTGGTTGATAAAAACTCCAAAAACATGCTGAAGCAGAGACTGTAAAAGCCATTAGTGTACACATTAATACACACAAGGATAAAAATATTCTTATAATTTTACTTTTCATTGATATTAACTCCTTTCAGTTGTAGATTTTAAAATAAAATCAACCTTTTCAAAGATTGTTGTGCCCATCTTTGTCAGAGTAATAGACTGCCATAAAATACCCAAAATAATGCTGTGTATAATTTTCAAGTAATAAGGTTTAAGGGTTGTTTCATAAAGTGTAGATAAAATTACTATAACTATAGAAAATACTATTAATGTAATAATAGAATTTTTTTTGAACTTTTTTTTCATGTTTGTATTTGTAATGGGTTTTTTAATGCTGTCTACAGGAGCTTTTAGAATAACTATTATAAATGAAGCTGTTATGAAAAATATACCCATAGCTATAGTGTTCGTAAGAGAAATATCATAGGAAAATTTATCAATTACAAGCCCTACAGCAGAGGATAAAACAGTGCCTATTATAATACATCTATTGGGAGAAGAAGCATGTACACCTCCAGAATATTTTCTTAAAATACTTGCTGTAGTGGAAAATATAAGTGCTTCATAAAGTACTCCTAAAATAAATCCTGCAATCACAATCCATAAAATAGAGAATATAGTCTGAATTAGGTTAATTGCACCGTATACTATAATTTGTTCTCTATCCTTGTCTATAGTCAAAAGTATTGTAGCCTTTTTACCTAAGAAAGCTGCCAATTTTTCAGTCAGATACATTTTTTATTTTTTCTCCCCTTTTTAATATATAATGAAGGATAATAATTACTAAAAATAAAATTATCAGTGAAGGAATACCAAGTAGACATTTTTTTATAGGATTAATGTTAACAATATCGATACTTGTATCTATGTTAAAAAAATTTAGTACGAATATATTTAGAAATTCACTTAATGAAAGTATTAAGGACATAATTAGTGTACTATATATGGAAGTAATTATAGGTATTCCTGCAATTATCATAATAATTATAGTAAAAATAAGTATAATTATAGTATGAACTCCAAAATATATGGGAAGATTTCTTGTAAAAAAGGCAATTACACCCATTATAATACCTAAAAGTATATATTTTTTTATACTGAAAGCTTTCTTAGCTAGTATAGTTATTCCCCAAATGACTAAAAACATCTCAGGAATACTCCTTAAAAAAAGTTCTATCCAATGAAGTTTTAACATATATTAGATCCTTTCCATATTTCTTATTATATATGTGAAAATTCTACATAAAAAGTAAAATTCCTTCTTAAAATATTAAAATAAATGAAATTTTTAATATTTTAAAAAGAAAATCAAATTTTTGATAAATTAATATGTTTGTTTTTAAAATGATAAATTACCAGTATAAATAAAAATACCATAATAAGAGATGGCATTCCCAGTAAACATTTTTTAATAGAAGCACCGATAGAATCCACATATAATAAAGTCGTTTTGATATGAAAAATATTTAGTATTAATATATTTAGAACCTCACTTCCACTAAGTATTAAAAGCATACACAATGTGCCATATGAGGAAGAAATCAAGGGCATGCCTTGAATAACTAGAAGACTTATTGTTAGAACAATGACAATTAATGTATGAATACCCCAGTAAACAGGAAGTCTTCTTATAAAAAAAATGCAAAGGCTCAGCGAGATACTTGAGATAATATAATTTTTTATAGGTAAAGATTTTTTAGCTATTACACATACTCCTGCTAACATTAAAAAACTCTCAGGAATGCCCCTGAGGAGAATCTCTATCCAGTGAAGTTTGAACATAATTATTGCGTCCTTTCATCATATATTTTTAAGACTATTATTTATTTTAATTAAAATTATTAATTATGCTGATTTTTAAAATAGTCAATTAATGTAATAAATAAAAACATTATAATAAGAGAGGGAATTCCAAGCAGACATTTTCTGATGGAGTCCGTGATGGAATCCATATATACCAAATTTATTTCAATATTAAATACAATTAGCATTAAAATATTCAGAACTTCACTTAAACTGAGGGTAAGAAACATAAGCAGTGTTCCATACGAAGAAGTGATTAGGGGAATACCCTGGATAAACATAATACTTATTATTAAAATTATAGAGATGAATGTATGAATACCCCAATATATGGGAAGCCTTCTTATAAAAAAAATACATAAGCTCAGTCCAACAGTTGATATAATATATTTTTTTAAATTAAAATATGTTTTACTTACTACACATATACCCCAAGTTATTAAAAAAGTTTCAGGAATATTTCTTAAAAAAATTTCTATCCAGTGAAGTTTAAGCATAATTTATATGTCCTTTCCTCTACGAATATTAAAGTATTGCAATATTAATCTATAATTTTCTACAAATTCTACATTTATTTCATCTTATGTTATATATAGATTCTACAAAAAAAAAAAAATCCTTCTTAAAATTCTAAAAGTATTTAATTGAATAATGCAGTTTTTGAATTTTCATAATTATATCTATATAGAGAATAATGACCTTTTTATTTCATGTTAATTTTATACATAACATTTAAAAAATGAAAAATATTCTTTTGAAATATTTATTTTTAATTGTATAAATGGTATAATTATCAGTGGATGTAAAGTTTTATTGTATTGTTCTGGAATAGTGATTTTAAAAGTGTTTTCTAAAAGATTAAATTCAGTTTAATTATTGCCTAATTACTTATATTTAGTTGTCGGGTTAATATAGTTCTTACAAAAAGTTCTATAATAGCATAACTATTAATATAATTATAAAAACATAATTATTGATACGGAAATGGGTGTGAAAATATGAATAGTTTTAGTGAGCAAGGTAGAATCAATGAAAAATTATTGGAGGATTCCTCAAGAACAAGTGTTTTTTGCGGCATGACCTTAGAGAAACAGGTTCAAAAACTTAAAAGTGATGTGGAAAGAAATACTGAACTTCTAAATGAAAGTCAAAAACTTAATAAAAATATTACAGAATTTATATCTGACATATCCCATGAGTTAAAGACACCCTTAAATGTTATTTTTGCTGCGATACAGGTGCTGGCTGCGTGTAAAAGCTGTGAAGACCAGAAATGTATTAATAAGCGAGATGAGTATCTTAAGATAATGAAGGAAAACTGTTACAGGCTGATGAAGCTTATAAACAATTTATTGGATATAAGCAAACTGGATTCCGGGTTTATAAGATTAAACTGTCACAATGAAAATGTTGTGAGTATAGTTGAAGATATTGCGTTATCATTGGTACCTTATGTAGAAAGTAAAGGTATAGAATTGATTTTTGATACAAACGTGGAAGAAAAGATAATGGCTGTAGACTCAGATAAAATGGAGAGAATAATTTTGAATTTACTATCTAATGCAGTAAAATTTACTCCACCAGAAGGAAAAATATATGTAAATGTTCAATGTGATGATGAAAATGTATATATTGTAGTAAAAGATACTGGAATAGGAATACCGGAGGATAAACTAAAGGTTATATTTGAAAGATTTGGACAAGCAGGTAGTACTGTGGAAGAAAACCAAGGAAGCGGTATAGGTCTTTATCTGGCAAAATCCTTTGTATGTCTTCATGGAGGAGAAATTAGCGTAAAAAGTAGCAGGGGCGGGGGTAGTGAATTTACCGTAAGGCTTCCTGTAAAAATTATAGAAGAGAATTATACAGACAAAATTGATTGTACAAATGGTGGGGAAATCACCTGTAAAAATAAAATGGATCAGATTAATATGGAATTTGCAGATGTGTATTTTAAAATTTAAATTATTATTACAGGGAAAAACAGATTTAAATTACCGATTATAAATGCTATAATGTTCTGGTAAAGAACGGAGTGATAGCATGGATGAAATAAAAGGAACAGGATATAAAATACAGACTTCTTTTCATGAGAGAAAACCATTAAAAGAAATAGAACACAGTATTACAAAAAGATATAGAAAACGCATATGGTCAAAATTTGTAAGGGCTATTAGTGAATTTAATCTGGTAGAAGAGGGAGACAGAGTTGGGGTAGCGGTGTCCGGCGGTAAAGACAGCATGCTCATGGCTAAGCTATTTCAGGAACTTAAAAGGCACTGGAAGGTAAATTTTCATATAGAATTTATTGCAATGGATCCAGGCTATCATGAAAGCAATAGAAATCTTTTAATAGAAAACTGCAATTATTTAAATATTCCTCTACATGTTTTTGAATCTCATATCTTTAATGTGGTAGACAATATTGCAAAGGATTATCCCTGCTATATTTGTGCCAAGATGAGAAGGGGAGCATTGTATTCCAAGGCACAGCAGCTTGGGTGCAGCAAACTTGCACTGGGCCACCACTTCAATGATGTAATAGAAACAACTCTTTTAAATTTGTTTTATGGGGGGAGCTTTAAAACTATGCTGCCAAAGTTGAAATCTAAAAATTTTAAGAATATAGAGCTTATAAGACCCCTTTATTTTGTGGAGGAAAGCAATGTTAAAGCCTTTATGAAAAATGCGGGGATATCCCCTCTAAATTGCGGATGTATAGTTGCCGCTGGAAAAACCAGCAGTAAACGATATGAGGTTAAAGATATGATAGAAAAAATGAAAGTTAATTTTAAAGATATAGACAAATCAATTTTTCATGCGGCGCAAAATGTGAATTTGGATGGGATATTGGCCTGGAAGAAGAATGGGCAATTACATTCTTATCTGGAATTCTATGATGAAGAAAAAGAAAATGTTGAAGATATAATAAAAGATAGTTAATAGACCAGCAGAAAAATAAATGCTGGTCTAAATGTTTTTATCCCAATTTGCAAACTCAAAACTAAGGATCACTTTATGGATTATCAAATATGACTACGAATTTTATAGAATATATGTCTGCCATCTCTTTGGTATTTGTCTCTTCATTTCTAAGTATTATATAGCTTATGCCCACACTTTCTAAAATACCAGTACGATCCTGTAGAGTTCCGGTGCCGAGAAGGAAGGTTGCCCTTACTCTTTTTCCTATTTGTGTTCTTAAGTACCCTTGAACAAAATCTGTATCTTGAGTTACAGGAGCACCGGGAGCCATTTCAAAAGTGGTGGGCGCTGGTGTTGGTGTTGGTGCAGGTGTAGGTGTAGTTTGTCTTAGCTCACCATTTTTCAATGTATCTTGTATAAAATCATCTTCTGATATTTCCTCACACATTTCTGGTGTGAATTCAGGAGTCATAGGCATAGTTCTAAAGTATTCAGGGTAATTTGAAATCATTAAAATACCTCCATATTTATTATTAATCAGTTAAGAGTTAAAGGTTAATAGTGCATTGTGCATCGTGAACTGTTTAAGTTTGTGCATAAAGTTCCGTTGGATTGTAAAAACAATGCTGCAGTATTTTTACCTGAAAAGAGCCTACGCCGTTAAATGGAAAAAGCCAGGGGCAGGGGGCATAGGGGTTGAAATACCAGAGGGAATAACCTATATTAAATAGTCTGTTACCTGCCAGTGCCCAGTCGGCTATGTCATAATGTACTTGATCTGGTGGATTTGACCATATGGTTTGGGGATTAGTCACTCCTCTGATTTGTGAGCGCATGCAGTCAAACTGGCCTTCCTGATAAAGTATTCGTCTTATATCTCCCTGGCCTATTCTATGATATTCTCCATAAGGAACACGTACTCTATTCATAATGGTAGTTGCAACAGCTCTCATACCAACGTCTCCTTCTCCTCCTGCTTCGCATTTTATAATTCTCGCCAGAAGTTCTCTGTCTGAGAATGCCATAGATTTCACCTCGTTAATTTTGCTTACAATATTATTTTATTTATAAAAACTTAAAAAGTTACAACTATTTATAGGCAAAAGGAAAAACTGGAATAAAGATCCGGTATAAAAATTGTATATTGTCTGTAAAAAAAAGCAGTATTGTTATATAATAAAAATAATGTATATTTAATAATTAATTGGAGGAGAGGTAAACTGATGGCAAATAAGAAAAGATTTTTAAGTTCCATGCTAACTGCATTGGTTTTGTCGGCAGCAATTGGAAGTGGCAGCGTGTATGCAGCGGCAGTAAAGAGAACAGATGGAGGTGATGGGGGAAGAATAGGTACTGCAAACCAAGTTGCATTAGATTTATTTAACAAATGTGATAATGTAATACTTGTAAATGGATATGGCTACGCAGATGCAGTAAGTGCAACACCGCTTGCAAAACAGCTCAATGCACCTATACTTCTGACTCATGGACAAACATTGGAAACAGAAGTTGCTTCAACTATAAAAAGTTTAGGTGCCACCAAGATATACATAGTAGGAGGTACAGGAGTAGTATCTGAAGACATAGAAAATACATTAGAGGACAATTATGAAGTAGAACGTATAGCAGGAACTACGGATACCACTAGAATGGGTACTAATGCAGAAGTAGCTGAAAGAGTACTTGAAATGAGCAATCAAAAAACTGCCATGCTGGTAAATGGACAGGATGGATATGCAGATTCCCTTTCCGTGGCTTCCATTGCAGCGCAAAAAGGATATCCCGTATTATTTGCTTCCACAAAAGAGGTAGCATCTGTAGTTAAAGATGTAATAACCTCAAAGAGTCTGGCAATACAAGCGGTTGGTGGAGAAGGAGTACTTCCCCAGTCTGTAGTAGCCTCTGTAGGTGGAACTAAAGTAACCAATGATACTGCAGATAGATTTGCAACCAACATTGCAGTGCTGAATTATTTTAAAGAAAATGGGGGACTGGACTTTACAAATATATATGTAGCCGCAGGAGGATCAACCCAGGATCAATTTGCAGATGCACTGGTAGCATCAGCAGCTGCAGCCAAGACTGGTTCACCACTTGTACTTACAGGAGTAGGTGCGGGAAGTACACAGGTAACTAATGCTAATAGTTACATATTATCAAATGCAACTGATGATTCCAATATAATAATAGTAGGTGGAACTTCCTCTGTTTCTTCAGAAATAGAAGCAGTGCTTAAAAATAATGATGATTTAGAAATTATAGGCATTGAATAAAAGAGGATTTTTACACATTATGTAGAATAATATATCATTAGTCCAAGTATAATTAAATTATGCCTTTTATTTTTAGGCAGTATATTTAGGAATATATTTCTTATAGGGCCTTAAATTACTATTAATTAAGGTATGGAAAAATTAGAAATGTTGTTGTATAATTGGATTGTAGATTACAAATTCTAATTAATAAATTATTTATCATAGTATATAAACTGTAGAAATTATGGATTTATTATGCTATAATAAGGAATGAATTGTTAGAAATAGCGTAAAAACGTTAAATCTTTATAAAAATTAGCTTAAAATTGCATGTAATTGGTAGCATATATTGTTAATTACATGGTATAATGATTTTTGTTTCATAAATGTTGACCAAGCAGTATAAGTATTAAGTATATAAATTTAAAATTGTACATAGGTATGTGTATATACTTATAGTACTTGGACATACATTTTAAGAAAGTATATATTATAAAATATATATTATATATATTTAATAATTTTTTATTAAATAAAGAGAAAGAATTTTAATTAAAATTCACTTAATCGAGGAGGGTATTACAATATGAGTAAAAAAGGTACAAAGGCACTTGCAAGTGCTGCACTTATGTCTTTAGTTTTAACTACAGCTTTATCAGCTGGTCCAGTTAAAGCAGCATCAGCAAGTATATCAAGGACAAGTGGTGCTGACAGATATGCAACAGCTGCCCAGGTGGCTAAGTCAAACTGGACAACTACTGATAATGTAGTATTGGTATCAGGAGAAGGATATGCGGATTCAGTAAGTGCTTCTGCATTGGCTAAAAAATTGGATGCACCAATACTTTTAACTACACCAGATACACTTAGTTCAGATGCAGAAAGTGCAATAGAACAATTAAAACCAAAGAACATATATGTTATCGGTGGAAATGCATCAATTTCACAGAGCATAAGAAATAACTTAAAAACCGATTATAATCTAGTAGAACTTGGTGGAGCTAACAGATATGAAACTAATGTAGCAGTAGCTGAAAAGTTAGTTGAATTAGGTGTTAGTGCCAGCGATGTATTGGTAGTTGGGGGAGAAGGATTCTCAGATGCACTATCAGTAGCACCAGTAGCAGCAGCAAAAGGACAGATATTATTACTTGCAAACAACAATGAAAGTTCAATCCAATCAGTTATTAAATTTGTAAAAGACAATAGTTCAAAGGTTACAGTGGTTGGAACTAAAAATGTTATAAATGATGCCATCTACAATGCTCTTGGAGCTAGCACTAGAGTAGATGGAGGAACAGATAGATTTGCAACTAACTTAAATGTATTAAATGAATTTGCAGATAGTTTGGAAAACGATAAATTATACGTGGCAAATGCAAGCCCTGCAACACCAGACAACCTATATGCAGATGCTTTAGTTGCATCGGCACTAGCTGGAAAATATACTGCACCGCTTGTATTAGTTGACAAAGACACTTCAGATGCAACTGATAATGCGAAGGATTATATTGAAGGTGTGTATAAGGATAATTCCAGTGTAAATATAAATGTAATAGGTGGAACTGGAGTTATTTCAGATACTCTATATGGTGAAATCGCAAAAATCATTGGACAGGACGGTGGCGATGTTACTCCAGAAGTTAGTTCTATTAACACTGTTGGATTAAGACAGATAAAAATTGTATTTAGTCAGGAAGTTGATTCAGATACAGCAGAAGATGAAAGTAATTACAAAGTTGATGGAACAACACTTGTAGATGGTGAAGATGTTGCGGTATTACAAGATGACAACAAAACTGTTTTAATCACACTTAAAGATGCAAGGAAACAGTCTGATGTTGTGGAAGTAACTGTTAAAAAGGGAATATTGAATGCAGACAAAGCAAGTACTATTCCTGAATTTACTGAAGAGGTAACATTTAATGACACTACTGCACCTAGTGTAGACTCAGTAGACGTCAGAGGAAATAATAAAATAACTGTAGAATTTTCAGAGCCTGTTAATGTGGGCAGCAATGAAAATGGAAGTGGAGCTTACAGCAAATTTAAAATAAATGATAAAAATTTATCAGCTTATGGATTAAATACAAGTGTAGATTATACTAAGGCAAAAGATGCTGTTCAAGATGACGATGGAGATTATTGGACAAATAAGCTTGAGTTCTATTTCGATTCAAAGATACCTACAGGAAACAATACTTTCAAGGTTTCTGAAGGTGATGAAAGTGCACTAGAAGATGCAGCAGGATTCCCAGTAGCAGAAACTACAGAAGACTTTAATGTAGATGAATTAAGTACTACACCTGAAATAACAAGCATAACTGCTAATGATGATGGAAAAGTGTATATAAACTTTGACAGACCTATGGATGCAAAAACTGCTGTAAAATTAAGCTATTATGAAATAAATAATGGAGATGCAGATATAACAAAGGCAGAACTGAAAAAAGATGATACTCAGGTTAAACTTACTGTAGCAGGTCTTAACAAGGGTTCAAATAAATTATATATTGATGACAGTGTAAAAGATGCCTATGGAAATAATATTGAAGAAGATACTTACGAGTCCTTTGAATTGACAGAAGATAGCAGCAAACCTTTTGTAACTTCTGTTTATGCTCTTGATGACAGCACAATAAGGGTAAGATTCAGTAAAGATGTAGATGCTAAGTATGGTAGAAATACATCAAACTATAAATTACAAGATGGTGATGGTACGGATGTAACATCACAAATAGAGAGCATAAAAGTTGCAGGAGATACAGCAAGCAGTACTTCATCTACTGGAAGTGTATTTGATCTTAAGTTAGGTAAGGATGATGATGGAAAACAATATAAATTGACTGATTCAACCTATACTATAACAATTAAAAATATTCAGGATACAGCTTCTACTCCTAATGTGATGGATGACTATGAAACTACATTTGACGGTTCAGAGGATGTAAATGCAGAAGTAGTGGGAGTTTATAGAGTAGGAGAAGAAAACAAGGTTACTTTAGTATTTAATAAAGAGATGGATTCAGGCACTCTTAATGACGAGGGCAGCTATGAATATGTAAATAAAGAGGGGACTACAAAAACTCTTCCAACCAGTGCAAAGGCTACAGCAAGCTCAGATAATAAGAGTGTAACTATTGACTTAAGTGATACTTCTCTTACTGTTGATCCGGATTCTACTAAATCAGATGAATATAAAATAAAATCCATTTACGCAACAAAAGTAAAGGATGCTGATGGAAATACTCTTCAAGTTGGAAGTTATGGCGGTGATGTAACTGTTTCAGAGACAGGTGCAAAAGTTAAAGCTAATTCATTGAAAGTACGTTATGATGGAGATGATTTGAAAGCTGACGTAACTTTTGATCTTCCGATAGATTCAGATAAGGTATATGCTTCAGATTTTACTTTGAATGGTATTGAAGCAGATTCTGCAAGCTGTGATGGAAAGAAAATAACACTTACATTTGAGAGTGATGATAACGACAGCAGCGATCCTACTACCAATATTAATAAGATTAAGGCAAAGGGTGTAGAAGCAGTATTAGCCATTAAAGAAAATTCTGAAACTAAGGATGTAACTGGCCAATCAGTTACAACTGGAGGAACAGTAAAACCATATTTCTATGAGGCAGCTCCTAGAACAATTGTAGATGATATCAAGAATTCAAAGACTTGGACTGCAGAAGCAGGTACAAATGCAGTAGTTAAAGTTGTATTTGATACTCCAATTGATGTAAACAGTGTTAAAGCAGGAGACTTTACATTCAGTATAGATGGAACTAATGCAGATGCAGATAGAGCAGATGTAGTAGCGGATGCAAATGGAGTTAATAATACTGTTAGATTTACATTTGATACTACTGAGAGCAAGAAATTTGCAAAGGGAGATACAATTACAGTTAAACCTGTGGCATCTCCTGGAATAGCAACAGTTAAAGATGGAAATGGAAAGAATGCTTACTATGAACCTACAAACACTGATAATAAGGGAGTTAAGATTCAGATAACAGAGGGTAATCCAGATACCGTAGCTCCAACACTTACACAGGGTTCAACCAAAACAATAGCAGAGGGTAGTGCCATTAATTTAACTGAATATTTTAGTGATAATGAAACTGCTGCAACTAGTCTTACTTATAAATTGGAGGATGGAACTACAATTTCTGATCCTACTGAATATTCTCCAGCAGCAGGAACGTATAAAATAACAGCTACAGATGCAGCAGGGCTTACTTCACCAACATTTACACTTACTGTAAGTACTTCTTCAACTACAGTAGATTGGGTAACAGCACCATCTTATAAAGGAGTAACTACAACTATAGCTGGAAAAGTTGATACTACAAAAGTTACTTCAGTAAAAGCTGTTGTGGATGGGACTCCTACAGATGTAACTATAGGATCTGATGGAACTTTCTCATATGACGTAAGCGGAATAGCTATGGGAACAAAAGTGACTATTAAGGCTTATGATTCCAATAATAATGAAGTAAATTCAGCGGATGTTACAAGAGGACTATAAATTAATTAATAGCATGGGGAAGTTCTTTCCCCATGGCTATATAAAATATGGAGATTTGTCATGAGGAAACTTAAATTAATAATAGGTATATTTATATTTTTACCAATTTTCTCATCTATGACTATAACAAATATTGCTAAAGCTGCATCAGGGGATTTCTATAATATTACCAAAAGAACTAAATACAGCAGAGTTAATTTGGTAGCGGACAAGGCTTTAGCACAACAATTACAGGATGAGATGGATAGTGGAGATATTGTTGGAAAAGAATTAAATGATGGTAACGTCATAGATTACAATGCAGCAAATAATTTATTTATAAGTTTGCTTAGCAGTATGACAGTACAAGAAGCCTTAATATCCGCTACATCATCACAGAATGTAAAAATAGATAAAACCACAACTGGAATTGACAGTTTTGGTGATGCCACACTAGAAGAAGATTTTGACGTAGTAAATATAGAATAGTTAAGTAAAATATGCTTATATTTGGAGGGAAATAAAGATGAAATTACCATATAAAGTGATGTCAAGTGCAGCTTTGTCTGTAGTTGTTGCTTCAATACCTGTGATTGTACATGCTCAAGCAGGAGATTTCTACAATCAAACTAAACAGTTAAAGTATTCACAATCTGATTTGAGAAGTAATGCAACATTGGCTAACAAGCTGCAAGATGAAATGGACAACGGTGACACTATAATAAAAGAAGTAACTACTGGACAATACCTTGATTATGTAAAAGCTAATGATGCGTTTGTTAACGTAATAGGCAATGGTGGAGATGTAAATACAGCTTTAACTGAAGCTATAACTGCAGGTGCAACTTCTGCGACGTCGGATGAATTAAATGGTTATACACCTGCTACACCTGATGATGAGACATTGGCTGTAAGTTCAGTAAGTGCTATTACAGATAGTAAATTGAATATTAAGTTGTCTGTTGCAGTAGATGATGCAACAGCCGCAAATTTCGCAATAGCAGGAGTTACAGTTAATTCAGCTACATTAAGTTCTGATAAGACTTCAGTTATCCTTGATGTAACTGGTCTAGAAGTTGGTAAAAGTTATACTGTTAAAGCAACAGGATTAAAAGTTAATGCAGTTACTCAACCAGATGTAACAAAAGATTTCACAATGCCAGATGCTATATCATTATTTACTCCTGAAGTAACTCTGAAAGATACAGTATTAAAGGCTGATGGTTTATCAAGTACATTAATAACTTTTACATTAAAAGATGCTAATGGAAATGTAATGACAGATGCTGATAAAGTAGAAGTAGCATTTACAGCAACTTTTGGTACACTTGCGAACCAAAGAGTAACAGTTCAAAATGGTGTTGCTACTAATTTATTTACTTCAGAAACTTTAGATTCAGTAAAACCTGCTGATATTACTGCAACTGTAGTAGAGGCAGCAAACAAAAACTTAATAGGCTTAAAAGCTGAAAAAACAATAGTATTAGATCCAAATCCAACAATACAAGATGAAACAGTTGGAGCTACTATGACTGAGGTTCAAGCAGCACAAGCTGATAGAGTAATAGCATACTTTAATAAAGATGTTGATATTACAAAGTTTGTAACTTCTGGAACATATGAATTAGATGCTTCCAAAGCAACTGCTACAGTAAAAACTAATGTAGCAAATGATTTAACAGGTGGAAGTTCTATAAATGTTGTTGGAGTATTACCTGTAGAAGGAAACTCAAAAGCACTTCAATTAATATTAGCAAGCAACTTAACAGATAATGCTAACCTATTAGTAAATTTTTCTGATAAGACAGGAACATTAACAGTAAATAGTGAAAAATCATGCAAATTGACAGATGCTAGAAAACCGGCTATGTTAAGTGTTGCCAGAGAAGGATTAAAAACATTAAAAGTTACTTTCTCAGAACCTGTTAATAGTAATTCAGCAAATGCACTAAACAACTGGGTAATTGATGGTATAAGAATAGATGATCCTTTATATGGAGTATCAGGTACAACTGCAACTGCCACAGTTGGAGATTTCTATAGTATAGATCAACCAAATGGCATTAAAGCTGGTACAGATACAAGAAATGTAGTAACAATAACTCTTGGAAAAGATAAAGATGGAAACCAAATATACTTCAAATCAGGTACTCATTCAATTCAAGGTTCAAGTATAGGTGATTGGGCTAATTTGACAGATGTCGGAAATAACGTTATGAGTACGCAAACTCTTGATTTTGATATACCTGTAGATGTAACAGCACCAAATGCAACAGTTGAAGTTCAATCTCCTGAACAATATGTTGTTACATTTGATAAAGACTTAGTTTCACCTTTAACAGTTGGAAAACTTCAGTTACAAAAATATAATAAAACAACGGGAAATTGGGATGCGTATGCTGCTCAAGCTTTACAGGTAACACCTATAGCTGGCACTTCAAGCTATAAGATTGAAGTTACTAAAGACTGGACAGATTCAGTCGTTTATGATACAACTAATACTCATTTAAATTATTATAACGATAATTATAGATTATTCATAGCTAAAGACAGCGTTGCTGCAGCAGCAAATGGAATTAAAAATGCTGACATAGCACTTACACTGGAAGGATCTATGACAACTCCAGATATTAATTCACCAGTTATAAATGACATAGCTGAAGTTAAAAATGCTGGCGGAGGTGTAACTGGATATAAAGTAACTATGTCAGAACCAGTAAAAATTTCTATGGATGGAACTACTACATCTGATGGACTACCAACATTCTCACAAGGGCAAGTTGATAAAATTCCAGTTGTAACAGCTCAGTTTATTAAAAAGGATGGAAGTAAAACAATTGATGGAACTGTAAGTGCATCTGCTGATCCATATGATAAAACAATATCGGTAGTACCAGCAACGTCTCTTGATGCTGGACAATGGACACTTGTTGTAAGAGCAATATCAGATGATGTTGGAAATACAGCAGCTTCTGCTAACAAAGACTTTACAGTTGATGGACCAACACAAACAACTACTAAATTTGCAGTGAATTGGGCATTTGCTGATGCAAATGGTGATCTTGATGATCAAGATTCATCGGTTTTAACAGGGGATGGAGCTGATTATGTATATGTTAAATTTAATGAGCCGATATCAATAACTGGAGATGCTAAAAATGCATTGAAGCAATCAAACTATCAGCTTGATGGAATGCCTCTTCCAACTGGAACACAAATTAGAGCTAATATAGCTGGTCTTGACGATAAAGATTCAGTATCAGATTCCATTACAATAGTATTACCAGATGGATATCTAAATGGAAAAGAGCAACCACATGTATTGACTATTTCAAATTATTTAGAGAGTACAACAGCTAACGATACTTTAACGAATGGTGGTGCTAAGACTCTCACTTGGACTGCTGATAGTAGTGCAGTATATTCTCAAGAAGTTTCAGTTGAACAAGCAATTTATACAGCAGAAGCATCAGCAGTAGCAGACTTAACAAATCCAACAAATTTAGCAACTGCTAAAGCTGACGTTGCAACTGCTAAAGCAGCATTAGATTCATTTATAAATTATTTAACTACAAATAACGTAACTGCTGTAGAAACAGCTCAATTAACAGCTAGATATAATGCTGTTAAGGCAAAAGTTGATGCAACAACACCAGCAGCATTGAAGAATGGCTTAACTTTTGCAGATGCGTTAGGAGCAGGAAATGATGGAAATACACAGATTACATTAGGAGCGCCAAGTGTAAGTGGTAATACATTTGTATATAAAATTTCATCTGATGCAAATGCAGTACCAGCACCTGGTATTGGAACAGATGTCAGCAGTTGGACAGCAATAGTAAATAATGGTGTAATTGCAGCTGATAATGGTAGGCATATAGGTGTAGCAGAAGTAGATGCAAGTGGAAAAATAGTACAATTTAGTGATGCTACAGCAGTAACTGTTGCTTATGTAGTAGCAACACCAGCAGTTAAAACTGCAGATAATATTTTAGGTAGTTCAGTAGCATTTGATACTGCAACTAAGATTACTATAGCAGGTACAGATGTAACTTTAACTAATGTTGCAGCTTTAGGTGGAACTTATGATGCGGCTAGTAATATTAATTCAGTAGTAAGTGCATTACAATCAGATATTGATGCTACAGCATTAAATGGAAATTATACAGTTAGTCAATCTAGTACTAAGCTTGTTATTACGAGTACAGCAACTGGTGCAACAGCAGAAGTAAATTTAACTGGTTCTGATACTGCAACAGGAGCAACTCTACTTGGATTTACAACATTAACAGCTGTAAATGGAACAGCAGGAGCTAACTAATAGGAAACAGAAATATCAGTTTTTATAGCAAGCTCACTTTGTTTGACAACAGCCCTTGGTGGTCGTGAACAAATTATGAATAAATCAAAACTGAGAGTACCTTTAGGGGTACTCTTCTGTTCTTTTCTGATTTCGCTGCAAAAGAATACGAAAATACACTGTATAAAAATTCTTCAATACCTCACTAAATTACCGTTCTATCGATTCCAACGTATGCGTCAAATAAGAAAGTGGATAGAAAGCACTAAGAAAGTGTGAGATAATCATCTAAAATAAGTTTTAAAGTTTTTAAAGTAAAGTTTAAAAACTTTAAGAGGGGGTCTTAGGTGGATGTACAAAAAGCAATTCAAGAGTATAGAATGAATGAGTGGATTAAAATCATAAGTGAATGTCACAGCAGTGGACAGACTGTGAAATCGTGGTGTTTAGAAAATGGTATTAGGATTACCAGTTTAAAGAGTAATGAAGTCTACAAAGGAAAAGTTACAGTTAGTAATGATAAAATGCTGCATGGAATAGCAACACCACTAGTAAACTTCAAAGAGGGAAAATATAAAATACAGGTTAAGACAAAAGAAGGACGATTGTCTGGAGAAAAACAATTTGAAATTACAAAATAGAAGTAAATTCGGCCGGACTCTCTTAAAGGCTAGTTAACCTCAAAATAAAAAATATGAATTAATTAATAACTGTGGGAAGTTATTTTCCCACAGTTATTAAAAATATAGAATAGTTAAGTAAAACATGCTTATTTATTTAATTATAAAGTAAAGTTACTATAGAGTCATTATGAGTTTAAAGGTAACATAGGAGTAACATGGGTTGTTATAATAGATATAACTATTTAACAATCATAAGGAAATTCAGTAATATTTTTTGATCATAGATAATACAAACTACTAAATAAATTCCACACTTAATACCTCATCGCAGAATTTAAATAATGTAGTGAATAGTATTTTATTAGTTCATGATTAGTAATATAATAATTATTGAGATAGGGAGGTGAGTTTAAGTGAAGAAGCAAACAAAAGTAATAATAATAGTAGCCATAATAGTAGTAGCAATTGGTGGATACTATAGTTATCAAAAAAATAATTTCAATAAAAGATCACAAGCATCTGATAAAATTATGAAGGATAAAGGGGTAAAACCAAATAATACAGATAAATCTATAGTTAATAAAATATTAAAAGATGATGATTTAGATTATGCCTACATAACTCATGATGACAACAATGTAACCCTTGCACTGAAATTCAAGAAAGATATGCAGGATAAAGAAAAATATTCAAAAATGAATAAATATGTGGATCAACTAAAAACATACTATAAAGGTAAAACTATAAATGCAATGGCAGTTGTAGATTGGCTAGTAACACCATCTTACAAAGGATTAACTACAGCTATAAGTGGAAAAATTGACACTAAAAAAGTTACTTCGGTAAAAGTTTTTGTGAAGGGGAATCCTACAGATGTAAATATAGAATCTGATGGAACATTTTCATATGATGTAAATGCAATAAATCCAGGAACAATAATAACTATAAAAGCTTATGATTCTAATAATAATGCAGTGAATTCGAAGGATGTTATAAGGGGACTATGATTAATAATAAGAAAGTGGATGGAAAGCACTAAAAAGTGTGACATAATCACCTAAAATAAGTTTTAAAGTTTTTAAAGTTAACTTTAAAAACTTTAAAAGGAGGTTTTAGATAGATATACAAAAAGCGACTCAAGCGTATAGAATGAATGAGTGGATCAAAATCATACGTGAATGCCGTAGCAGTGGGCATACTGTGAAATCATGCCACTTAGAAAATGGTATTAGGACTACCAGGTATTATTACTGGTTGAAAAAAATACGTGCTGCTGCCTGTGAAGCCCTTCCTTCCATAAACTCGCAGAAACAAATAGTTCCTGTAGATACTTCTAAATTATCGAATACCATTTCTCAAGATGTAAACCTATGTCTCTCCGGGAAACAGCCCAGGCTGATATTATAGTTCGTTTAGGTTCTGCTGTGCTTAAAATTCACAACAGTACTTCATACAGTTTAATTAAAAATTTTATAAAGGTGCTGGAAAATGTAAGGCCAAACCTTGCAACTATGAGTAACTGGATTATGGTTACATCCAGAAACTGGCTGATGCCACTTACAAATCTGATGCGTCAAAAACTCATAGAAGAAAAATACCCTCATTCAGATGAAACTCCAGTACGGATACTTATGGAACCTGAGAGGAAAAACGCATCAGAATCCTATATGTGTGTATACAGCACATATGCAGATAGCCAGACACCAATAGACTGTTTGACTATAAGACTTCAAAAAGTGGAGATTGTGCAAAGAAATTTTTAAAAGGTTTTAAAGGGCATCTCCACACGAATTGTTATAAGGGCTATAACAAAATTCTGGAAATAACGAGGTATCTGTGCTGGACACAACTTAGGAGATATTTTATGGAAGCACTTCCGAAGGATATAAAAAGTCCTGAAGCTACACTTCCAGCAAGAGGAATTGACTTTTGCAATCAGCTCTTTTCAGAAGAAAAATTAATAGAGAAACTTACGCCGGACGAACGAAAAACCAAGTGTCTTGAAAAGGAAAAACCTATTCTGGAGGCCTTAGGTGGCTTGATTCCATAAGGTACAGCGGCCTTCCCAAATCAAAACTTGGAAAGGCTGTAGATTATGCAGTAAACAATAAAGAAGGATTTATCAATTATCTGTTGAACGGCAACTGTGCTATTTCAAATAACCTATCAGAAAATAGTATAAGACCTTTCAGCATAGGAAGAAAAAACTGGCTTTTCAGTAGAAGTCCAAAAGGTGCTGAAGCGAGTGCAGCGTTTATAGTATAATTGAAACAGCCAAAGCTAATGGATTGGAGGCATACAGTTATCTTCAATTTCTATTTAAAAATCTACCTGGTGTACAATTTGAAGCACATCCTGAATTTTTGGAAAAATACCTTCCATGGGATTCGTGGGTTCAATCTTCCTGCCCCAAAAATAAATAACTACAAAATTACGGTCATTCTAATGAATGACCGTTTATTTTTATGCTTATACACGAGTAATTTACCGCTTATCCTTTATGAAAATAAAAATGGCTTGTACTCCTAAGTTTCGCTTATGGTGCTACATAAGTTCCAATTACTACTCCAGTAGCATCATTTCTCTTTAATTGGTTACCATCAAAGTCAAGTATACCCTTATTAACTGCAGTAGTTGCACCTCCAGCAATTACATTAATTGTAGTAATTCCCTCATCAATAGTAGGTGTTGCTGTAAATGTTAATTTAACTGTCCTATTAGTTGTATCTGCTGAATCAAGTTCAATAGTTGTTAAATTATCTTTTGAAATATCATATCCCGAACTTAATACAAATAACCTATCTAAGTCATCTTCTACGATTGGAGATGCTGTAGTTGAGATAGCTTCACTAAATGTAATACGTAATACTTGATTTGTATTGTCATAATTAGCTGATGTAATATATGGTTTCGTTGTGGTTTCAAGTGTAGGTTGTTTAGCACTTAAGTCCTCAGCTTCACGTCCCCACAAGCTCTTGATATTAGAACCTGAGCCCGTGATTCCTACAGTTGCACTTATTGATGTTGGTAACACATCTGCTGCATTCACAGCATCAAATGTAATTGTAAGGATTTTTCCACTTTCTGTTGCTGTAAATGTTGTCGCACTATTTAGAGCTGATCCAGCTCCATTAAGAACTGTAATATTGGATTCATTAATATTCTGTGTTGAATCTAAATCAACATTATATGGAATTGTAATTGTGTCTCCTGCTGAAAGTACACCATTAGCATCAACATCTTTGTAAACAATATTACCTGTTTGAGCAGGTACTGCAGCATCTGCTGGATATGCCACTGTTCTCGTTTCAGTCCCTGTTAAATTAAGACCTTTATAATCATTAATGTCAGTAACTGCAAGATTCAATGGTGTTGAATTAAGTGCAAATGTTGTACCCTGTCCCAAAGTTATAACAACTTGGTTAGCTTTATCACCAACTGCTATTGTAGCATCTGTACCAACTGTTGGATTAGCTACTCTAAATGTTTCATTTGTTACGGCTACAGTCACTGGTTCAGCATATGTTAATACTATCTTGTCCCCAGCATTTACTCCAACTGTTCCATTATCTACAAATGTAGGTGCCGGAGCAGATGCTGCAACTGTTGTTGCATCATCAGCTGCTGTAATTGTTATATTTCCTGCGGCTACTTCAACATTGTAGGTATCTTTCATTCCAGATGAATAGCTAACTTTATAATTTGAAGTCGCGGTTAATTGATTAGCGGCAACTGTTCCTAGATCAAGGAAGAATATTCTTGCATCACTTGTTGGTATTATTGCCTGTACTGTTTTTACAACATTTGCATTAGATGCAAGAGCTACTGTGAACTTATCTTTTGTTACAGTACTAGCATCCATATCTTTGTTAAATGTTAATTTAACTAATCTCAATGACTGATTTGATGGAGTACAAGTTGTTGCTGTAGCATTGTTATAAGTTACAGGTATTTGAGTATCTTTTGTTTGAACTATACTATTATTTGAGTTCGTATCTGTAAGTACATCAGCATTACCTAATCTAACTTTTAATGAAGATTTATCTGTTATGCCCTCTAATGCTGCTGCGGCAGCAGCATTAGCATCAACATCTATCCATACCTCTTTTGCATAATCAGTTGCAAGATATTGAGTTGATCCATCAGCTTTACTCTTCATATCCGCTTGTATTAATGAAGTTAAATCATCAATTTGAGTTGTATCATCTCCATCAGCAAAGAATTGTACATCATTACCTGATGCAAAATTTGCAGAATTCATTAATACTGGTTCACTAAATACTAAATGTAATAAGTTTGTGCTTGCTTCATAAGATGAACTTTCTATAACTGGTTTAATATCATCATTTTCATAAGTTAAATCTGCTGCAGTAACACTTTCACTACTTAAACCACTTACAGTCTTAAATACACCACTAGCAAAGGATATTGTATGGGTAGCTGGAGCTACTCCTGATCCTTCAAATGCTAATAAGTCTACATTTTGTGAATCTGTTGCTGTAAATACCACCGTTTTGCCATTTGTTGTTGTTGTTAAATTCATCCCCAAATCAGCTAATGTTCTAGTAGCATTGCCCGTTAAAGATACACTAGCAAAATCAGTAAACTTAGAAACATCTATACCTTGATCGAACACTAATGTTAAAGTATTATCCAATTCATTCCACGTTGAGCTTTGTAATTTTGCATATTGTGATTTTGTTGCTACCACTGATCCCGCTATATTATCATTTCCGGCAACATCTTTAAATGCTCCTGGTTGAACATTTACTGTTAAATCAGTTAATGCACCTATTGCTGTTTTCTGTGCTGCCGTTAAATTTATTATTATTGTTCCAGAGTCTCCACTAGCTGCAACTGCTGCAGAAGTAAGTGAAACTCCACCAATTGTTATTTTGCTTTGGTCAACTGAGGCATCTGTTGATTGAGCAATTTCAGAAGCTGTTAACACCAACTGACCATTTGATCCAGCTTCCAGATTTAATGCAGCACTTACCAATGAAGGTGCTTGTGAATCAGATGCAATCACTCCTGTAAAATCTTTATAAGTATTTACAGCAAGGTCATTACCTGACAAATCTTTAATACGATTTGCAGCTATAGATGTAGATGGATTAATAAATAACCTATATTGTACAGCATCTAATGTGCCTAAATCATCAACTCCTAATAAGTCAGTAGTTTCACCATTTGATTTATCAAGATTAATTGTTAAAGTTTTGCCATCTTCCCCTAAGAGAGCTAAATCGCTTGCATCAAGAGTATGCTGTGCTCCTGTAGTTATGTTTCTCAATACAAATATTGAATTTCCAGTATTTTCAACTAGAGCCTTGTTTACTTTTTCACTAAACACTACAACTAATTGATTTCCATTGACATTTGTTACAGATTCAATTGTTGGAGCCACATTTGTTACTGCCGCTGTAGTTGTTTTAGCTTCCGAAGTTTCTTCACCTTTTATAGCTACTACACTAATGTCATAGTTTCCAACTGCTAATATACCTGAAGTGTATGTGAACGTTCCATCAGGTGCTGGAGTTACTTCTACTGCAGCGTTTGTTCCTAACGTAACTTTAACTTTTTCAGCGTTTGTAGCTGTACCTGATACTGTTACTGTTTCATCAGTATTGCTAATAGCACTTACTGAACCCAAGGCATTCCTATTTCTACCTACTCCTATTTTAGTTAAATTAATGCTTTTTACCGCTGACAACTCTGTATTTTGTTGAACTATAATTAAGCTATTATTAGATACACTAATAATTACAAAACAATGAGTTTTTTTTCTACAGTTTTATTGTACTTTAGAGAATTGCCTGATTTTTGAAAAATAACAGTGAGTTTAATCACTGTTATTTAGTAGATGGTTATTATTAAGCATTAAGCATTTTATTTACCTTATATTTGTATCCGTATTTATTAAAGAACTCTATTAGTGCTACCTCTAATATTTGTCTTTGGGTTATATTTTTTTCATTTGAATACTCCTTTAATAAAAATTTCAAGCTGCTCATCATCTGTGCTGATAGTATAGTTGGAATACCTGGAACTAAATATGTGGGTATTTTGTGTGTTTGCAGTTCTGGCATTAAATTTTCTATTAATTTATCCTTATTACTTTGCAGCATCTTTAGTAGTGGTATGAATTGATTAATATCTGTTTCATATGTTATATCCAGGGATTGTTTTGTTAGAGTTTCATTCTCTAACTTTCCTGCTCTCATTACATAATTATTTGATTTTTCATCCCAGATGTAATTTTGATTTCTCATATGTTTTGCCATTTCAATGTGATCTCTAAAGCCTGCTTTTTTAGCAATTGTAATTGGCTCTTCTATTCCGCTGTCAAATAAGTCTATTACTCTGCCTGCCTTTGTACCAATTGTCTTGATTTTATTTAGATTATCATTAAATGTTGTTTTTGGAACTTCCTCTTTATATTTTTCAGTTTTGGAATTCCATCTCCAATGCTTTCTTCTCATATACATATCTAAGCTCTTGTAATTCTTATATCCAAGTTCTTCTGCCAGTTCTTCTCTTGATTTACCTTCTGTTAATCCTTTTAATATTAATTTTACTTTATCATTATAGATTGCTTTTTTTGATATTTCTTCCATTGGTATAGCATTCTCCTTTATCTTTAAATTACATTTACAGCTTGTCTTAATTCTTCTTTACTGGTATGTGTGTAAATTGATGTTACTCTCAGGTCTGAATGTCCCAGTAGTTTTTGAATTTTAACCAGATTGACTTCCTGCTGAATTAGTTTTGATGCAAAACTGTGTCTTAAAATGTGAGCGGATACGTGTTTTTCCCATCCAAGCCTTTTAACTGTTTCGTTTATCTGTCTATTAATATGCTGGGGTGAAATTCTTCCTGAAGCTTTAGTTGCGAAAAAGTAGTTACTATTTACCTCCAGCCTTTCATTTTTAATATACTTTGTTAGAATTTTATTTAGTGTGTCACTTATTGGAATATCCCTGTCTTTATTTCCTTTCCCCCCAATTATATGTATTACTTTATTTTTAAAATCTACACTTTTAATCTTTAAATTAGTGCATTCTGATATTCTCATGCCTGTATGATATATTGCCATTACTATTGTTTTTATCAATTCATTTTCCATCTTTTGTACTAAAACTATCACTTCATTTTTAGTCAGATAGGTTCTTTCTTTCCTCTTTACTTTTATTGGTTCAAGATTTAGAGCTATGTTTTTTTCAACTAGCTCTTTTCTGCAGCAGTAATTATAAAAAGATCTTATTATATAATAGCTTTTGCTTCTGCTTGCCTGAGCTAATCCTCGAGCTAATTGACTGTCCAAATATTCTTCAAGATTGGTAAGTGTTATATCCTGTAAATATGGAGGATAATTGAATTTCTCAATAAGATATGATTCCATTCTTTTAAGGTGGTTACTGTATCCTGTTATTGTTTCTTTGCTTTTTTCAGTGTTTATTAAGTATTTTTTATATTGATTGACTGCTGCCTTTAAAAGTATCATTATATCTCTCCCTTTCATTTAGTAACTACAATCTAAACCCTGCCAGATTGTAAACTCTTTTAGTAATATCCTCTATATTTAATAGTCTATATATTTCTTCATGTACACTCTCGGGCATACTTGAAACTCTGATATGATGTATTTGATTATCTTCATCGGTAAATATTACAGTGCTTCTTTTGTGGGTGGATAATTGTTCCATTATAGTTGACCATTTTCTATGATCATCATTATCTTTTAATCTTTTTTCGATACTATTTAATAGGTGATATGCAAGTACCGATATAAATAAGTGTGCCTTTGTCCTTTCGGCTTTCTGATGATATATTGGTATCAGCCCTAAATCTGTTTTTAATGTTTTGAATGAATATTGTACATTTTTTAACATAATGTATATATCCCATATATTCTTTGCATCCATTTTCTTAAGAGTTGTTTCTATGACACAACATTCAGAGAATATGTCTTTTTCCTGTTTTTTAGGTTTTTTGATCCAGCTTATTTCTTTAACTTTTTTATTTTCTTCATTAAGATTGATATTTATATCATAATATCCAGCTATAGATGGGTATTTTTGTTTTAATTTTTCTATTCTTTCCCCCACTTTTTCCACAACCTTTAAGTATCCTTTGTTTATAGAGTTTTCTATTTTTTTTATATCTTCAATGAAATCTTCTTCTTTCTTTACGTTTATTGATGTATATTCCTGTAATCTGTTTTCATTTAAGCAAATGATTCTGCTTGTTTCTTCAAGGTCTATTTTTTTTATATATAAATTGTTTAATTCACCATAAGCATTAGGTCTATCGGATTTAATTACTTCAAAAGTATCTTTTGCATTTTTAAATTCTTTATTATATTTTTCTTCCCCACTGATTTGTTGTATTAATATGTATTCATAACCTTTACTCTTTATCAAAGATATATTGTCTTTGGTGGCAATTTTTCTATTTATGATGAGGGTGGGCTTCATTACAGATAATGTAGTATTTTTGCGTTCTAATCTATATAAAATATCCTCCAGAGTTTCAGGCTCTGACTGATTGCTATCATAAATTTCACTATATATAGGAAATCCTAAACTATTTACACATACAGTCAATGTAACCAGGGGACAATGGAACTCTTTTTTCTTTGAAACATCATGGCGTGTTATAGAATTTTTTTTACCACTCTTTTTAAAATATGCGTTAGTGAGATCAAATAAAAATATTGTATCTGATTTTTTAAGTAAATCCTCTTCTTTTTTTCTTACGGATGTTTCTATGTGATCTTTATGGGCAAATAATTTATCTGTTATTTCGTATACAGCATCTTTGCTTAACATGTCAATATGCACAGGTAATAATTCAAGTATACTTGAACGGTTATTAATCCAGTCTAAGGCATCCAATTCAGTGGATGGATTAATGAGACGTCCT
Source organism: Clostridium kluyveri DSM 555 (assembly GCF_000016505.1). Taxonomy (NCBI): domain Bacteria; kingdom Bacillati; phylum Bacillota; class Clostridia; order Eubacteriales; family Clostridiaceae; genus Clostridium; species Clostridium kluyveri. The sequence goes on along the minus strand of NC_009706.1, from coordinate 3,150,120 downwards.
ATAATAACAGCTTTTGCCACTGCTCTCTCTTTTTCATTTATATCAGCATCTTTTAATATCTCTTCAAATTGCAGCTGTTCCCATGCTGAGTTTGCCACGAGTTCAGGACCCAATGAACGATTTTTACTTGTTCTAAGGGATTCAATGTCTATGGAAATTATTTTACTTTGCTGTACTCTCTGAGTTTTAGATTTATTTCTGTCCTGTATTAATTCATGATGTTCTATGGCTTTTGCTGCTATTTCATTTAAATTGGTATCCCTTTCAAATATACATACCTGCCCTGAAAGTCTTGATTCTAAAATCACAGCTAGTTTTCGCCAATCTGATCTTGGAACAGACAGGGTACCAAGGTTCATAATAATACGTTGTTTTACAGTAGTATTAACACGATAGGCCTCAACCAATTTGTGGGTTATGTATGTATTGCCATTTTTTTTATTTTTAGTTTTATACTCTCTTATAAACATTTAAAGCACCTCCAAAGCATGGTAATTTATACATAGGGTAAGTATACATGAAGGTAAATAAAAAGTAAATATTTTTTTAAAATATAGTCAATATTAGGTCACTACAAAAGTGTTTTTTAAATGAGGCTGTTTTCAAAGCTTATGAAATAATAAAAAGTTAATTTGAAAAGGACAGTTTATGATATAATAAAAATGAAAGAAGTATATGGATAGATATTTAATAAGAGTTGATTTATAATTTCTATAGGAAATTAAGTGTAAGTACAAGTTTTGGAGGTAAAATTTATGGCTGAAGATGTAAAAATGGAATTATCCCTAGCACAAGGGCATGGAGATATAATATCCAATGTTCAAAAAGAGATAATGGAGGAAGAACTTTCTGAAATGAATCCCATAAAAGAAAATGACATAAACATATCTACAGTTTATGTCTTTGATGATGGAGAAGAACTAGAAGCTAAAGTATATTTTAGAAATGGATTAAATAGGGATATAAACTTTGAGTTTGTTCCATTAATCTTATTGAATGCCCAAAATGAGGAAATTGCCAGTAAAACTTTTAACTTAAAAAATATGGGAAATATTCCTTCAGGTGGAGCAAGACCTTGGAAAATTCATTTTGATAAGAAGTTAGTGAAAATGGAAAAATTTCAGGATCAGCAGTGTAAAATAGTATTTAATTCTAGGGTAAAAGCTGTAAATTACGCTGATATAGAGTATGAAGAAATTCCAAAGGGATTTGAAAGATTTAGTAATGTTTTTGAGAAATTCTTATATGAACTTCCTGGAATAGAAAAGGGACAGTTAAGTATATCCACTTTTGATATAATTCATGGTGCAGATGGCAAAATTATTATAACACTTGTAATAAGAAATTCAACAAATAAAGATGTAGGATTGCAAGAGATTCCTATAACAATCAAAGATGAACAAAATAACATAGTAGCTTCAAGCAAATTTTCTCTAGATGGCTTTATGGTTAAATCCATGAAAGCTAGAATATGTAATTTAGCTATTGAAACTGATATGAAAATAGACGATGCTGTAAGTGTTAAGGATAAATGGAAGATGATTTTTCAGTAAGATATTTACATTTAGATAAACAAGCCTATTGGATAATAATAAAGTCGTTAATAGCAATCTAATCTTTTATTAATGCATTTAACTAAAAAGGCGTTTTAAAAAACGTCTTTTTAAGAGCCCACCTTAATACCAAAGTAATAATAAATTTCAACATCAATATCACATAATTTTACCATGAATCCTATTCTATTATGCTATAATATAGCTAAATATTAAAGAGGAGGATTCTTTGTGAAACTAAAACATATTTTTCTAGTGTCTATAATTTGCATTTTAGTATATGGTATTCCCGTTAAGGCCTTTGACTATGATATAAAATACATGGATTCTAAATCCAACATAGCGCAGAATAAAAGCTGGACAATAAAATTTAATAAGGAATTGAACGCAAGTACTGTTATAGAACAAAACATACAGGTATTGGACAGTGATGAGCAGATGGTTCCAATTACATTGTCCTTGAGCAGTGATAACCTGTCTATAACTCTATCACCTGATTCAAATTATGAAAAGGGGAAAACCTATACCCTGTGTATAAAAAAATCAGTGACGAGTAAAGATGGCTGCCAGCTTCTAAAAGAAGTTAGAATGGAATTCACCATTACAAACCCGGATCTTGTGGAAACAGTGAGCAAAATGGATAATATTGAAGCTGCAGTTAAAACTCAGCCAGAAAAAGATCTGGTGGCGGATGTAAAGTCCGTACTTATAAAAAAGATGAATGACCCCTCTAAAGAGATAGATACTTCATCTCTTAAATCTCAGTACGATAATCTTTCAGAAACGGAAAAGTTGGATCTTCAAAAGGTTTTCTTAAGTAATTTTTCCTTAGATACATTATCAGAAATAATGGCTTTGTTTGAATGAATAAGTTAAAGTAGGGTAAGGAGGGCTTTTATTGAATTGTAAATACATAAAAAATATACTTGGGATTTTTATATTGTTTTTTGTCTTGGTATTTCCTGTACAGGTACAAGCTGTAAAGGGAGAAAATCTTATTAATGAGAGCTGTCAATGACTCACCGCCTAAAGAGGCGGGAGCTTGTAACTCTGCTACACGTGGTACTAACGATCAAAATATCTCCCACCTCAAATGTAGGTTACGATACGGTGATTGACTGCACCGCAACGTAGCAAGTTTACTCACTATGTTCTTTGAAGGATTGTTCAATATATTCAATGCCTTTTCTCCAAAGATTTATTGCTCCGATTCTATCATCATTTGACTGATAGCTGCAATTTTTGCACTTAAAGATATGGTTTTTCTTATCTCTATTAGCTTTTTCAATATGCCCACATTTAGGGCAAGTTTGACTTGTATATTTAGGATTGACTGCCATAACTATTGAGCCATTCATTTGTGCTTTATATTCCAATAGTTGCCTAAATTGATAGAAAGCCCAGGATACAGAAACATACCTATTATTGATAGTTACTTTTTCAGTAGCAGTTCTAACGTTAGTTAAATCTTCAAGTACAAACAAGGTATTTGTTCCGTACTTGTCAACGAGTGACTTTGTTATCTGGTGGTTTATGTCAGATACATAACGGTTTTCTCTTGAACCTATAGATTTAATTCTACGCTTTGCTGATTTACTGCCACATTCTTGAAGCTGTTTTCTTAGAATTTTATAATGACCTCTTTTGGCTTTTATATGTCTACCTTGGTAGAATGTAGCTTTACCAAAGCTGTCATAAGTAGTAGCTAGAAAATTTATGCCGAGGTCAATGCCTACAATTTTGTTAATTTCAAAAGGCGTGGTTTGAGGATAGTCTTTAGTCACTGGTATGTGCAAAAAGTATTTATTAAATTTATATACTAATTTAGCAGTACCAAAACTATAAGAACCATCAAAATACTTTTCCATGCCTTTAGATTGGTAGGGGATTTTTAGTCTACCTTGTAGACTATTAATAGAGAATATATTTTTATTTAGAGAATAATCTCGATTCCAAACAAGGTCATATTCTAAGTTCTCAAACTGCACTAAGGTAAAATCATGTCCATTTGACTTATTGGTTTTATATTTAGCAATAGCAGTTTTCATACAACTTTGAGCCATTTGAGATTTTAAATAATAAGTTTCTCTTAAGTAATAATAAGTGTATTCATTATGTAGATAAAACATCCTATATAGAGTTATTGGATAGATATGCACCTTATCAATTTTTTATAAGACCCAGAAGATTTGGAAAGAGTTTATTTATATCAATGCTTGAAAATTATTACGATATAAATAAAAAGGATAAATTTCAGGATTTATTTGGAGAATTATATATAGGTAAAAAACCCACAAAGAATAAAAATAAATTTCTCGTTTGGAGGATGAGTTTTGCCAGTGTAGATGCAGGCCACGGAGAAGAGGAATTAAGAAAAAGTTTTAATACGAAAATAACTTATTCAGTGAAAAGTTTTTTTGTGAAATATTCTTATTTTTTTCAGAGTGAAAAAGTAGTTCAAGATATTATTGAAGCGGAAGCAGCAGTTGAATACATAGCTTATCTTTCTAGAAAAGCAAAGATACCTGTTTTTGTCTTAATAGATGAATATGATAACTTTGCAAATGAACTAATAACTGGAGGAAAACAAAATACTTACAGCAGTATACTTCATGGTGAAGAAGGTTTCGTTAAAGTCTTTTATAAAGCCTTAAAAGATGCCACTATGGATAATTTTAATAGAATATTTATGACTGGAGTAAGTCCTATAATGCTGGATGATTTGACTAGCGGCTTTAATATAACTAGAAACTATACTTTAGATGAAAACCTTAATGCTATGCTTGGATTTACTGGGGATGAACTTTCCTGGATTATGGATGAGGTAGGCATACAAGATATAGAAATTACAAAAAAATGTGCAAAGATATGACGGAATACTATAATGGATACAAATTTAATGAAAACAGTGAATCTGTTTTTAATCCAGATATGACTATGTATTTTCTTGAAGGTTATTTAGCATATAATCGTTATCCTAAAGAAATGATAGATAATAATGTAAAAACAGATTATGGTAAAGTTAATCAATTGGCACGTAATTTTAATGATAGGGAAGCTTTGGAAGAAATAATGTCCCTAGGTCAAACAGCTACAATTCTCGTAGACAGATTTAACATTCACACCATGTATAGTGTGAAAGAGAATTTTAAGTCACTGCTTTTTTATCTTGGAATGCTTACTATAAAAGGAGCAGGACCTCTTGGAACTGTGCTAAATGTACCTAATTATGTTATAAAAACTATTTATTGGGAGCAGCGTTTTCAGAAAATCAATGAAGATTATAATATTGAAGTATGTAAGAGAAAGTGATAGAGATACATTAGACAAGGTAAAAAAACAGGGGTTGAAACAACTTCAATTGTATGGAGAAAGTAAAATGGTTCAAGAAGAGCTGGAAAAAGAGGGATTAAAGAAAGTGCTAATTATAGTCGTAGAAAAAAAGGACATTTATACCGTAGATTTAATCTAATTTTTTGGAAAATGCAACTTTATAATAACATCGTTCACAATAATATACTATTATTATTGAATTTATTACATATTGTGTATTATATATGAATTCAACGTTAAATTAACCAAAAAAATGTTGAATAATGTGTTGGGCAAACCTATAATAATACGTATAAGTATTATATTTATTAGAGTTATTTTAAGAGGAGGATTTGCCTATGATTAGAATATTAAATGGCGGAGAGCTTGATTTAAGTGTACTTGAGATCAAGGATGTACTGGATATTGACATGTTACAAAAATTTCAGGATAATTTTGCGGAAAGTATGAATATAGCCAGTGTAACTGTAGATAGAAATGGCAATCCTGTAACAAGACCAAGTTCCTATACAAGCCTTTGCCAGTATACCCATTCAACCAAAATAGGAGATGACAGATGTGCAGAATCCCATAAAAGGGGTGGAGAAGAAGCCACAAGAACAAAGAAACCATACATATATAAATGTCATGCAGGGTTGATAGATTTTGCAGCACCTATTACTATAGAAGGAGAATCCATAGGCACAATTTTAGGAGGACAAATACTATATGAAAAACCTGAAAAATCGGAATTCAGGAAAATTGCAAAAGAAATAGGGTTTAATGAGGACAGATATCTGGAGGCTTTAGAACAAATTAAAATTATAGAAGAGAAAAATGTAAAGGCTGCAGCAGAGCTTCTTTATGTTGTGGCAAATTATCTGTCAAAAATTGGTTATGAACAGATTAAACATAATTCACAATCTAGGGATAAAATTACTTCAATTGCGGAAGTACTAAATAACAGCTTTAGACAGATATCTACTACCATGGAGGAACTTGCAGTGTCTTCCGTTGATGTAACAAATAACCAGCATGTACTTGCCCAGAACATAAATAATATAAATGAGATCTCTGAAGGTATAAATAACATATTGAATTCCATAAAAAACATAGCGGATAAAACCAAGATGCTTGGTTTAAATGCAGCTATAGAAGCTGCCAGGGCTGGAGAATCAGGAAAGGGATTTGGGGTAGTGGCAAATGAAATAAGAACATTATCTGAAAGCTCCAAAGAAACAACACAAAAGATTGTATCCCTTACAGACAGGATACAATCAGCTGTTGCCAAAGCTCTCAATGAATCAGAATCCACCCTTAAAACTACAGAAAATCAATCCTCCTCGATAGAGGAAGTCACAGGTAATGTAGAAGAGCTTTCAGGGCTGGTTGAGGAGCTGAACAATATTATAAGCGTATAATCTTTACATATGTTTTTAAAATGGTTAAGCCCTATCTTGTAATATCGTCATAATTTGAATTTTTACCATCTATACTTATTATAAGTCTGTGGGGAAGGCATACAATGTTTTCCCCGGGCTTTGATATCCACCCTTTTTTTACACATATTTTATCAGGGCAGTTTGCATCTGTAATGCGAATCCTTCCCTTTTCCACCTTTATTTTATTAAAATCATTGTCTTTGTATTTTATAATAAATTCTTCACTGTTTTTAACAGTACTTAAATTAATAGTTTTTATAAGCTTGCCATCTTGTTTTATCAGGGCAATCCTACTGGAACTTTCCATGCGGTTTTTGTATATTAAAACTCCTGCAGTACTTATAACAAGCAGTACAATTATAATTAATGCAGCAATCTCATCTCCCTTTTTCATTTCATTCTCCTTCTTAATCCAAGAATCACTCAATATAGAGAATTCTACTACATTTTAAGTACATTTACAACGGGATAATTCAATGAAGTCAATTCCTAAATTTACATACATTTCTCAAATTATCTACAAATTATGAGTTAAAGCATAAAAAAACTTTTTATTTCTTAATTGGTTAATGAAAACCTTTAATATTGTAAATATGATAATAAATTATCAGAAAACTCTTGATTAATACTTTATTTGAATATATAATCATAGATATATAATAATACATAATATTACATTATAAAAAATAGATGTAATTTCTGGCTTTATCTAGTTATGTTATGTAATGTTATGTTTTGTCATGGCAATTTAATTTTTTTAATTTAAGGGGGTATTTAATTTGAAAAGAACTAAAAAAATTTTATCTTTAATTTTGTTTTCACTTATTGTATTTTTGGCTGCAGGTTGTGGCAATACTGCTGAAAATTCAAAGGATCAAAAATCCGATACTTCAACAAAGACAACTTTAACTATATCTGCTGCTGCCAGTTTAAAAGATTCCATGAATGAAATTAAAGAACTGTATGTGAAAGAAAACTCAAATGTTGCAATTACATACAATTTTGGAGCCTCCGGTACCTTGCAGAAGCAAATTGAACAGGGTGCGCCGGCAGATATATTTATGTCCGCTGCCACAAAACAGATGGATGAACTCAAAAATAAAAATTTAATGGTAAGTGATACCATTAAAAATCTTTTGCAAAATGATGTAGTACTAGTTGTACCAAAAGATTCAGCTAAAGTTAAAAGCTTTGAGGATTTAACATCAGATGATGTTAAAAAAATAGCTCTTGGGGAGCCTAAGAGTGTACCTGCTGGACAATATGCAGAAGAAGTACTTACAAACTTGAATGTATTGGATAAAGTTAAGTCAAAGGCTGTTTATGGAAAAGATGTAAAGGAAGTTTTAACCTGGGTTGAAACGGGAAATGCAGATGCAGGAATTGTCTATAAAACTGATGCACTGGTATCTGATAAAGCTGCGATTGCAGCCACTGCACCGGAGGATTCTCATAAAGCTGTGGTGTATCCTGTAGGAGTAGTTAAAGACAGCAAAAATGTAGAAGCAGCTAAAAGCTTTTTAAAGTTCCTGTCTGGTGATAAAGCTAAAGCAGTATTTGAGAAATATGGATTTAAGATGGGAGAATAGTTTAGTAATGTAATATTAAAAGGGAGTAGAAAATTGGTGAACATATAGTCTTACTTGATTTTAAAGAGGTGATATGAATGAATTTTGATATTTCACCGGCATGGATTTCAGTGAAAACTACTTTTATAGCTACCATCATAACATTTTTTGTTGGAATTGCTGCTGCCTATTGGATGACTAATTATAATGGAAAATTTAAAAGTGCTGTGGATACCATATTTACATTACCTCTTGTACTGCCCCCTACGGTAGTGGGATTCTTTTTACTGCTTATATTTGGGAAAAATGGACCTATGGGTAAACTTTTGTTGAAAATTGGTACTAACTTGATTTTTTCATGGCCTGCTGCAGTTATAGCTGCAACTATTATTGCTTTTCCCCTGATGTATAGGACAACTAAAGGGGCCTTTGAGCAGGTGGATAATAATATTGTAAATGCGGCCAGAACTCTTGGAGTGTCCCGGTGGAAAATTTTTTGGAAAGTTATATTGCCTCTGGCATGGCCAGGTATAGCTGCAGCTACAATTCTTTCTTTTGCAAGAGCTCTTGGAGAATTTGGAGCTACTCTTATGGTAGCTGGAAATATACCGGGCAGGACCCAGACAATTCCCCTGGCTATTTATTTCGCAGCTGAAAGCGGAGAAATGGATAAGGCCCTTATGTGGGTTATATTGATTGTAATAATCTCAACTATAGTGATTTTCCTTATGAACTATTGGAATGAACATGAAAAAAGAAATGTTTATGGAGTTAGGAGGGAATAACATGGGATTATACGTTGATATTGAAAAAAATTTCTCTGGATTTTATTTAAATGTTAAATTTCATACCAGAGACAATATTATAGGACTTCTTGGAGCTTCAGGTTCTGGTAAAAGTATGACTTTAAGGTGTATTGCGGGTCTTGAAACACCACATAAGGGAAAGATAATGTTAAATGAAAAAGTTTTATATGATGGAGAAAAAAAGATAAATGTTAAAAGTGGCAGGAGAAGGAGTGGATTTTTATTTCAAAATTATGCATTGTTTCCCAATATGACAGTAAGCCAGAATATAGGTTTTGGATTAAGTCGTATGTCAGCTGATGAGAAAAGGAAAATAATAAATGAAAAAATAAATATGATGGATCTTCAAGGACTGGAAAATAGATTTCCCAGTCAGCTTTCAGGGGGACAACAGCAGAGGGTGGCCATTGCAAGAGCTATGGCCATAGATCCTGAAATACTGCTTTTAGATGAGCCATTTTCTGCCCTGGACAGCCATTTGAGAAATAAAATGGAAGAAAAACTCAAAGAAGTACTTTCAAGCTATAAGGGTACTACAGTCTTTGTGTCTCATAATAGAGACGAAATATATCGTATTTGCAAAAATATTGTAATAATGGATAATGGAGCAGTAGAGGTTTTTGGAGATAGAAATTATATATTTGAAAATCCCGGTACCGTAGCAGCAGCAAGACTTACAGGGTGTAAAAATATATCCAGGATTAAAATATTGGATGAAAATACTTTAGAGGCTCTGGACTGGGGGTGTACCCTTAAAGTTAATAAAAAAATTGAAAAATCCCAATGCTATGTGGGAATAAGAGCCCATTACATAAGTCTTGGAGAATCGGGACAAAAAGATAATATTGTTAAATGCAAGGTAAATCATATAAATGAAAGTCCTTTTACTGTGGAAGTGTGCCTGGATAGTGTAGGGGAGGGAGCATATGGCAAAACAGAGAGTCTGCGCTGGGAAATCACAAAGGAAATGTGGCATAACATAGAGAATTTAAAACAGCCCTGGGATATATGTATAGGAAAAGAGCAGCTTTTCTTAATGAGATCAAATTAAGGGAAAACTATAGGATAAATATATCTTGTGGTTTTTCTTGGTTTTTTAAAAAATATGTTGCAAAAAAACTGTAAAAAGGTATAATTATGTTAAATTAAAACAAAATATGAGTACTTTAAGGAGGTAGATAAATATGAAAATAAGTGCAAGAAATCAATTGAGAGGAAAAGTTACTGAAATAAAAGAAGGTGCTGTAAATGCGGAAGTTATTGTGGATTTAGGTAATGACAGATCCATATGCTCCATTATTACCATGGAGTCTTTAAAAAATTTAGGTATTAAAGTTGGCTCGGAGGTTACAACTTTAATTAAAGCATCTTCTGTAATACTAATGGCGTAAATTTGTAGATTCAATTAAGAATTAGGAGTTAATAATCAAAAGTTATAGGTAATTTTCTTCTACTTTTAACTCTTAATTCTTAACTATATATTAAGTCGGGAGGGGAATAAATGGAACGGATAAATACCAAATATGGAATTTTGGAAGGGCTAACATATGTGAAGCACCATGAGAATGGCAGTTTGAGGGAATGTACATTAGATAAATTAAATAAACTGGAAACTCCCTATGGGCTTTTAATACCTAAATACGAATACGGTGAAGAAAGGAGTAAACATATACCTTCTGCTGCTTTTTACGATAATGGAAATTTAAAAAAAATTTACCTTGAAAAACAGACTGATGTTAACACTTCTATTGGTATACTACCAGCTGAACTTATTACATTTTATGAAGATGAAAGTATAAAGAGAATTTTTCCTTTGAATGGAAAAATAACAGGTTACTGGTCCGAAGAAGATGAATATAATCTGGCAGAAGAAATAGAGATTGATATTTCTACGGGAAAATTAAAAGAGAAGATTATTTCAGTATATTTTTATAAAAGTGGAAGTATAAAGAGCCTTACTTTCTGGAGTAAAAATGATATTAAAATAAATTCTCCTTCAGGAGATGTATTTGTTCGTATAGGAGTATCCTTTTATGAGGATGGGAAACTTAAGTCTTTTGAACCTGCAAAACCTACAGCTATCTCCACTGGAATAGGCACTATAATGGCTTATGATACCCAGGCCCTGGGTATTTATGGAGATTCTAATTCTGTGAAATTTTTTAATGAGGGCAGAGTGGAATCACTTATAACTTCTACAGATACTATAGAAGTTATAAGCAAAAAAGGAGAAAAAAATTTGCATGAGCCTTTATTAAGACCAAGTGTAATTAATGAAAATTTTATGGAAATTGTACCTTTGAATATAGAATTCTATGAGGATAAAGTAAAATTCAGCAGTGGCATACACCATAGATTTCCTGCTGAATATATTATTAATCAATATAATTTTCATATAAAAAGTTCACCTTTTGAGGAGAGTTCTCCCTGTTCATCCTGTACAGGCTATTAAAATTATGTTATAGTTCTGCTATAATATTTCCTGTTTCTGTAAGATCGTAGCCTCCTATGCCGGAAAGTTCTGTCTTGAACTCTTTGGAGCGTATTATTTCTATTATTGATTTAAAGGGAGAGTCATACATGTTTTCTTTTTTTATAACCAGTTCATATCTTTCTTTTTGCAGTGGTATAAAGTCTATACCTTTAACCTGCAGACTGGTCTTCTCGTTTCCAAGGGCCAGATCTGCCCCACCTCTTGCTACGGTGCTAGCTACTGTTAGATGGGAAAAACATTCTCTATTATAACCATTTATATCCTTTCCATTAACATTTAGTAATTTTAGGTGTTCATCTAAAAGAATTCTGGTACCACATCCCTTTTCTCTGTTTACCATAGTTATATCATTCCTTTTTAAATCCTCCCAGCCTTGAATTTTTTTTGGATTTCCATGAGGTACGTAAAAACCCTGCATTCTACATGCCAGGTGAATTATTACTGTTGGAATTCCAGGAATCAGTCTCCTTACAAATGGTATGTTGTATTTGCCGGAATCTCCATCCCAAAGGTGAGAAGTAGCCACCTGCACTTTGCCAAGATATAGTGCTAAAAGTCCGTTATAACTTCCTACATATGAGCGGAAAGTTCTGATACCACTGCAGTGAAATTCTATATATCTGGATAATATATCTAAAAGGACATCCTGTCCGCAAATTACAAAACCATCACTGATATCTGCATCCCGGGGATAAAACATATTAGAATAAGACAAGTCATCTTTGATAATAGGTCTATGAGAAATTTCTCCTGTTGTATTCTTAGTTCTATTTTTATAGTTTTCCACATCTTTTAAATCTACACGAATTTTTTTGCCTACCTTATATCCATTTAATTCTCCTCTTTTAATCAATTCGTAGACTGTATTCTTGGTTATTTTTAGCATCCCCGCAACTTCCTGGGGAGTTAAGACTGTATTTTCTATCATAGTGTATCTCCTTTCATAAAAGTATGATAGTATATCTTAAAGTTATAGGACATTAACTTATATAATAATTTTAACAATAATTTTAATACATATTTACTAAAAACACAAATTTATAATTAGGTTTTTATTAAAAACATATAATAATTTTTAAATAAAAAATATATTTTTAATTTTTTAAAAATAATAATAAATGACAAAATGATATATGAATTTATCAAAATTTAGAGCAGACATCTATTATATATATAACATAATGTAACATAATATAATATAACAAAATTTGAATTTTATCAATTATGAAATATATCAAAAATACATAAAAAGCAATATAAATGAACTTTATATCAATGTGATAATTAAAGAAAAACTTTATGATAAGGTTATCATTTTAAGCATGGGTTTATTGATAAATTAATAATTTAACTGTTGATTTTTTAAATAATCTATGATATATTTTGATATAATTATTAAACATATAAAAAAGTAAACTTAAATTAATGAATTTCAATTTTAAAAAAGTTGCATTTTGCACTTTTAAATTTATTTGGTAAAGGAGAATGAAAAATGAGACAAGTGGCTATTTATGGAAAAGGCGGAATAGGAAAATCTACAACTACACAAAATCTTACTGCAGGACTTGCTGAAATGAAGAAGAAAATAATGGTAGTAGGATGTGATCCAAAAGCGGATTCCACAAGATTACTTTTAGGTGGACTGGCACAGAAAACAGTTCTTGATACACTGAGAGAAGAAGGGGAGGATGTAGATTTAGAGGAAATAATGAAAATTGGATATGGAGATGTGAAATGTGTTGAGTCAGGGGGACCTGAACCGGGAGTTGGATGTGCCGGCAGGGGGATTATAACCTCAATCAATATGCTGGAGCAGCTTGGTGCTTATGAAGATGAATTGGATTATGTTTTTTATGATGTATTAGGTGATGTTGTATGTGGTGGATTTGCAATGCCAATCCGTGAGGGCAAAGCTAAAGAAATATATATAGTTGCCAGTGGAGAAATGATGGCTATGTATGCTGCAAATAATATTTCAAAAGGTATAAGTAAATTTGCCAATGTAGGCGGTGTAAGGTTAGGTGGTGTTATATGCAACAGCAGAAAAGTTGCAAATGAAAGAGAGCTTTTGGAAGCTTTTGCAAAAGAACTTGGAACACAGCTTATTTATTTTGTACCCCGCAGCCAGGATGTCCAAAGAGCAGAAATAAATAAACAGACCGTTATACAGTTTAGCCCTGAAGTGGAACAGGCAGATGAGTATAGGGAACTGGCTAAAGCTATAGATGGAAATGACATGTTTGTAATACCAAAGCCTATGGCACAGGAAAGATTGGAAGATATACTTATGGAACATGGGCTGCTGGAATGATGAAAATCTCAAAAATATATGAAAAAATAAGGATATCAAATAAGATTAGAATCAGAGAGTATATCTCTTAAATTCAGCTAAAATTCCAAGAGATATACCTAAAGTTAATTAAAAAATCAAATTATAACCAAAGGTATTATACCATAAAAGAGGAGTGAATTCAATATGCTATTGGTAAAAGCTATTATTAGACCAGAAAAAACAGCGGTTGTGCTTTCAGAATTATGTGATGCAGGGTTCCCGGCAGTTACCAAGTTTGATGTAGTAGGCAGGGGTAAGCAGAGAGGAGTAAAAGTAGGAGAAATATTTTATGATGAAATACCAAAGCAAATGCTTTTGATAGCTATAAAGGATGAAGACAAAGAAGATATTATAAAAATAATTACAAAAAATGCAAAAACAGGTGAAAAAGGAGCCTTTGGAGATGGAAAGATATTTGTAACTCCAGTGGAAGAGGTGTATACCATAAGTTCAGGAACAAGTACTTTATAAGGGGGAACCGTAAAATGAAAGAAATTATGGCCGTTATTCGAATGAATATGGTAGGTAAAACAAAAAAAGCTCTTGCTGAAAATGGCTTTCCATCTATAACCTGTAAAGATGTTTTAGGGCGAGGAAAGAAAATGGTTAATTTCTCCATGGTAAGTGAATATATGTCGGAAGAAGAACTGCACAGGATTGAGGATAGAAAAATTATGGAGCAGATATCTGAAAGCTACAGATTGATTTCAAAAAGACTTATATGGATTTTAGCTAAGGATGAAGATGTAAAAAAAATTGCAGATATTATTATTGATATAAATCAAACAGGACATCCAGGAGACGGAAAAATATTTGTAACCAAAGTTACAGATGTGGTAAGGATAAGAACTGGAGAAACACAGGATGAAGCTGTTTAATTTTTAGAAGGGAATGATTTTATGAAAAAGGTATTGGATCAAGTTTTGGAAGTATATCCGGCTAAAACTTTTAAAAATAGAAAAAAACATATACTGATAAAGTCAAATGATGAACCAAATCCAGTTATACAGGCAAATGTAAGAACAGTACCTGGCATAATGACAAACAGGGGATGCTGTTATGCAGGATGTAAAGGTGTTGTTCTCGGACCGGTTAAGGATATGGTGCATATAACCCACGGACCTATAGGATGTGCCTATTATACCTGGGCAACCAGGAGAAATAAGGCTAAAGCCGAAGATGGGGGACAGAATTTTTTAGAGTATACTTTTTCTACGGACATGCAGGAAAAAGATATAGTATTTGGCGGGGTGGAAAAATTGAAACAGGCCATAAAAGAAGCAGTGGACCTTTTCCATCCCAAGGCAGTTGGAATATATGCTACCTGTCCAGTTGGCCTTATAGGTGATGATATAAATGCAGTTGCCCAGGAAGCAACCAAGGAATATGGTATACAGGTACTTGCCTTTAACTGTGAGGGTTATAAAGGAGTAAGTCAATCCGCAGGCCACCATATAGCAAATAACAATATACTTGAAAGTGTTGTAGGCAGGGGAAAAAAGCCTTTGGAACAGAAGAAATTTTCCATAAACATGTTGGGCGAGTATAACATAGGAGGAGATGCCTGGGAAATTGAAAGGGTACTTGAAAAAATAGGATATAACGTAGTGGGCAGGTTCAGCGGTGACGGTACCTACGACAGACTGGAACAATCTTATGTAGCCGACTTGAATCTGGTACAGTGCCACAGATCCATAAACTATATTGCAGAGATGATGGAAATAAGATATGGGATACCATGGGTTAAAGTAAACTTTATAGGGGTGGAATCTACCATTGAAACACTTAGAAATATGGCAAAATGTTTTAATGATCCAGGGCTTACCAGAAGAACAGAAGAAGTTATAGAAGAGGAACTGGAAGCAATCAGCGAAGAGATAAGTTTTTACAAAGACAAACTTCATGGAAAAACTGCATGTTTATTTGTAGGGGGCTCAAGGGCGCACCATTACCAGAAATTACTGGAGGATTTAGGCATAAAAACTATACTCGCAGGATATGAATTTGGACACCGTGATGATTATGAGGGAAGAGAAGTTATTCCAACTATAAAATTGGATGCTGATACAAGAAATATACCAGAACTTACTGTAGAAAAGGATGAAGAAAGATACCGCATTATAATACCGCCTGAAAGATATGAAACTTTAAAAGAGGAAATACCTTTTGAGTACTATGGAGGCATGATTAAGGATATGGATGAGGGAGCTATAGTAGTAGATGATCTTAACCACCATGAAACAGAACAGTTTATAAAATTATTAAAGCCTGATATGTTTTTCTCTGGAATAAAGGACAAGTATGTTATACAGAAAATGGGAGTAGTTTCAAAACAGCTCCACTCCTATGATTACTCTGGTCCTTATGCAGGATTTAGAGGTGCAGCTGTATTTGCAAGGGATTTGGCTGCAGGAGTATTTACACCGGCCTGGGGCTATGTTACTCCACCTTGGAGGAAAGAACCATTACTTGAAGGGCAAATAGTAGGAGGTGAAAAATAATGTTGGATTTAACACCAAAAGAATCATATGAAAGAAAAGCTCTGAGAATAAACCCGGCTAAAACCTGTCAGCCTATAGGGGCCATGTATGCAGCTCTTGGTATACACAATTGCATGCCTCACAGTCACGGCTCTCAAGGGTGCTGTTCCTACCACAGGATGCAGCTTACAAGACATTTTAAGGATCCAATAATGGCAACCACCAGTTCATTTACAGAAGGTGCCAGTGTATTTGGAGGAGGCGCTAATTTTAAGACAGCCATGAAGAATATATTTTCAATATACAACCCGGATATTGTAGCAGTTCATACCACTTGTCTTTCAGAAACAGTGGGAGATGACCTGGTTACCTATATTGCAAGTTCGGAAATACCAGAGGGAAAAATAGTAATTCATGCAAATACCCCAAGTTATGTAGGCTCTCACATAACAGGATTTTCAAGTATGGTTAAAGCCATGGTTGCGTACCTCTCTAAAAATACGGGAGTTGAAAATGGAAAGGTAAATATATTGCCGGGATTTGTGGGTCCTGCGGATATGAGGGAGTATAAAAGAATACTTAAAATTATGGGAATTCCATATATTATAATGCCGGATACAAGTGGGGTAGTAGATTCACCTATGACTGAAGGATTTAAGATGTTTCCAAAAGGGGGAACGAAAATCGAAGAAATAAAAGATACGGGAAATTCCAAGCGTACCTTTGCCTTTGGAAGCGTTTCCTCCCAGGATGCAGCAATAGAGCTTGAAAAAAAATGCAAGGTACCTTTTGACACCCTTCCTATACCAATAGGAATAGATGCCACAGATGAGTTTTTGATGAAGCTTGTAAAACTTGCAGGAGGGGAAGTACCTTATGAAATTGAAGAGGAAAGAGGTCAGCTGGTAGATTTAATGCTGGATACCCATCAATATTTCCATGGTAAAAAAGTAGCTATAATAGGGGATCCAGATACGGTAATACCATTTACCCAATTTGCAATATCACTAGGGATGAATCCAAGATATGTTGTTACAGGTACTCCTGGAGATAAATTTGAAAAGACTATAAATGGAATGATGGAAAAAGCAGGAGTACAGGGAGCCAAAGTCAAAAGTTCAGGAGATTTCTTTGAAATGCATCAGTGGATTAAAAATGAACCTGTGGATCTTATAGTTGGAAATTCCCACGCAAAATATATTGCAAGAGCAGAAAATACTCCTCTTATAAGATTAGGATTTCCTGTACTGGATAGATACGGATACTACTACAATCCTAAAATAGGATACAGAGGCTCTATGAGATTGATTGAGATGATGTGTGATGCAATATTAGACAAAATGGATAGAGAATGTAAGGAAGAAGATTTTGAACTTGTGCTGTAAGAATCAAAAATTTGCTGAATTCAGGATGGAATACATCCTGAATTCACTTTAATAAAAAACTTTTAGGAGGGGAGCTTATGGAAAACAGGGTGGAAATTATAGAGGATAGAAAAGAATTTGTCTGTTACAACATTAAAAATAAAGATATGAAGCTGAGATGTGAGGAAAACAGTGCATCGGGAGCTGTAAGTCAAAGGGCTTGTGTGTATTGTGGCGCCAGAGTAGTTTTAAATCCTATAACAGATGCCTTTCATTTGATTCACGGCCCTATAGGATGTGCGGCTTATACCTGGGATTTAAGGGGCAGTCTAACCAGTGGTTCTGAATTGTTTAGAAATAGTTTTTCTACGGATTTAAGTGAAATGGATGTAGTATTTGGAGGAGAAAAAAAACTGGTAGGGGCCATTGATGAAATTGTAAAGGAATTTCACCCTAAAGTTATTTTTGTATATGCCACCTGCATAGTGGGAGTTATTGGAGATGATGTGGATTCAGTATGTAAAATGGCAGAAAAAAAACATTCCATGAGAGTAATACCTGTAAAATCCCCGGGGTTTTCCGGAAATAAATCTATGGGATACAGAGCGGCCTGTGATGCCATAATGAAGCTTATAGGAGAAAAGAAAAAAGTAGAAAAAATTCACGGTATCAATTATCTTGGAGATTTTAATCTGGCAGGAGAAGTATGGGTAGTAACAGGATATCTTAAAAAGATAGGAATAGATGTGGTAGCCAATATTACAGGTGATGGAAGATACGATGATATAATAAAAGCTCCCCAGGCTAAATTAAATATAGTTCAATGTGCAGGTTCCATGGGATACATGGCCAAACAGATGGAAGAGAGCTATGGAATTCCATTTATAAAGACCAGTTTTGTGGGTATAGAAGATAGTGAAAATTCACTGATTCAAATTGCAGGTCTAATGGGAAATGAGGAAACTGTAAAAAAAGCAGAGGAACTTATAAAGTTTGAAAAGCAGAAAATAAAAAATGACATGAATTATTATAGAAGCAGGCTATATGGTAAAAAAGCTGCTATATATGTAGGGGGAGGCTACAAGGCCATATCTCTCATAAGGCAATTTAGGGATTTGGGAATAGAAACGGTTATGGTAGGAACACAAACAGGAAAACCTGAAGACTATGAAGTGTTAAAACAGATTACAAAGGAAGGCACTGTAATATTAGATGATGCAAACCCCTCTGAACTTGAAAAATTTATGGTTGAAAAAGGGGCGGATATACTTGTAGGGGGAGTAAAGGAAAGACCTCTTGCCTATAAACTGGGAGTTGCATTTTGTGATCACAACCATGAAAGGAAGCATATACTGGCTGGATTTGAAGGGGCGGTAAACTTTGCAAAAGAAATAGATTTAACTATAAACAGCCCTGTTTGGAATTATATATAGAACATTTTAAGGAGATGGTTTAATTGAGTAATAAAAAACTGGTAAATGTAGATATAAATCCGTGTAAAATGTGTATGCCTATGGGAGGGGTCATGGCCTTTAAGGGAATAGAAAACAATATGGTGATTTTACATGGTTCTCAAGGGTGCAGTACCTACATTAGAAGACATATGGCTACTCATTATAATGAACCTGTGGATATAGCATCTTCCGCCCTTACGGAGCAGGGCACTGTATATGGTGGTGCGGACAATTTGAAAAAAGGTCTTAATAATATGATAAAAATGTATAATCCAACCACTATTGGTATACTTACTACCTGTCTTGCAGAAACCATAGGGGAAGATATAAATAGAATAGTTGAGGAATTCTACAGAGAACAGGAAAAAAATGAAAATATGAAGGATATAAAGATAATAACCGCATCTACCCCGGGATATGGAAACACTCAGGCAGAAGGATATTTCAGTGTTTTAAGAAAAATAGTGGAACAGGTATGTAAAGAATGTGAAAATACTGGGAAATTAAATATTGTATGTGCCAATTTAAATCCGGGAGATGTGAGAAATATAAAAAAAATACTGGATGATTTCAAAATAGAATATACTATTTTACCGGATGTATCAAATACCTTGGATTCTTCCCACAATGAAAAGTACAGGAGGATACCAAAGGGAGGAACTAAAATAGAGGACATAAAGAAAATGGCAGGAGCGGCAGCTACCATTGAAATGGGCCTTACAATACAGGATGAAGATTCTCCGGGAGTGTATTTAAGGGATAAATTTAAAGTACCTCTTTATAAATGTGGTATACCAGTAGGTATAAGAAATACAAATAAATTTATTTCTCTTGTATCAAAAATTACCGGAAAGGCTATACCGGAAGAATATATAATTCAAAAAGGAAGATATTTAGATGCCATGATAGATAATCATAAATATACTGGAGAGGCAAGGGTGGTATTGTATGGAGAACCTGAACTTTTACTCTCTACCGCAAGGCTTTGTGTGGAAAATGGAATACTTGTGAAAGTGGCAGGTACAGGTTCTAGAAATTCTATTTTGAAGAAAATGCTTAAAGAGGAGTTGAAGGCTCAGAAAGAGGATTCAATAGTACTTGATGATACTGATTTTGAAACTATGGAGAGTTATGCTAAAAGGTTCAATGTGAATTTGATGATAGGCAATTCAGATGGAAGGAGAATGGCAAAGAAACTTGGGGTAAAGCTCATAAGAACAGGCTTTCCTATCCATGACAGAGTGGGAGGACAAAGACAGGTGATAACTGCATACAATGGTTCTTCATTTTTAATAGATGCCGTGTCAAATGCCATGCTGGAAATAACTCAGAATAGTTACAGGGAAAAAGCTTATAATGACTATTATCTCCCTATTTTAGATATGAAGGAGGATAATTCAAAATCAAATAAGGATAAAAGCTGTACCCACCCTTGTTTTGGAGATAATGCCCATAAATTTGCCAGAATGCATATACCTGTGGCACCTGAATGTAATATAAGCTGTAATTACTGCAGCAGGAAATATGATTGTGCCAATGAAAGCAGACCGGGAGTTACAAGTGGAGTTTTAACCCCAGAGGAGGCACTTGAAAAGTTCAAGCTGGTTAAAGGTAAAATAGAAAATTTAACAGTTATAGGGATAGCAGGCCCTGGAGATGCTCTTGCAAATTTCCCCAAAGTAAAAAAATCTTTGGAACTTATAAGAAAAGAAGATCCTAAAATAACTTTTTGCCTGTCCACAAATGGACTAATGCTTCCTTTTTATGCGAACCAGCTAATAGAACTTGGAGTATCCCATGTTACTGTAACCATAAATGCAGTAGATGAAAAAATAGGGGCACTTATATATAAGGAAGTGAATTATCTTGAACACAAATACAAGGGAGAAGAAGGTGCAAGAATACTTTTAAACAATCAACTTTCAGGACTTGAATATTTATGCTCAAAGGGTGTAGTGTGTAAGGTCAATATAGTTATGTTGAAGGGAATAAATGATTCACATATAAAAGAAGTAGTTAAAAAAGTTAAAGACTGCGGTGCATACATGACCAACATAATGCAGATGATACCTGTTCAAGGAAGTGGATTTGAGCATTTACCTCTGGTTTCAAATGCAGAATTAAATGAAATGAGAAAAAAATGTGAAGTAGATATGAAACAGATGTATCACTGCAAACAGTGCAGGGCAGATGCCATAGGAACTCTGGCAGAGGATTGTTCCATAGATTTTAGAACTCCTGCAGGGTGCTCTGGAGGATGTTCTGGAAAAGTTGAAAAAAATCATGAAGATGCGGCTGAATTTTATCATAAAAAATATAAATTTGCAGTGTCCTCAAGGTCTGGCATTAATATAGACCAGCATTTCGGTCATGCTTCTGAATTTTATATATATTCCTATGATTCTGGAACCATAAGACTTTTAGAAAAAAGAAATGTGGATAAATATTGTACAGGGGTTGTAGACTGTGACGAACATGAGGATAAAATTTCAAAAATAGTCAGAGCCATAGGAGATTGCCAGGGAGTTCTTGTACTTAGAATTGGAGTTGAACCAAGGGAAAAGTTAGAGGCAAAAGGATTGAAAGTTATAGAAATGTATGAACCTATAAATAAGGGTATTGTGCGGGCAGCAGCGGAAATGGAAAAGCAACAAATAATAAATTGTGAATCATAATTGTGAATTGTGTATTATGAATTGAAATTTTTAAATTTAATCTGAAAAGATTGGGCCCTTGGTATAATTTACATGTACAATTAACCCCATATATCTATATAAAATTTAGTATGTATGGTACAATATTCATATATTGCTAAAAAGATAGGAGGTTATAATATATGAATAGAAGTACCATAAAAGCTGTAAGTAGTATAGCAGTGGTATCCCTAATTCTTTCGGCTTCACTGCCTTTTACCAAAGTTAAAGCGGCAGTAGGACAAGTTACAGAACTGTCTGGAGCAGATTGTTATGAAACTGCAGCTGTTGTTGCAGAAAAAAATTGGACTACCTCCACTGATGTAGTCTTAGCCTCAGGGGAAGGGTATGCAGATGCTATTAGTTCCACAGCAATTTCTAAGCAGTTAAAAGCACCTATACTTTTAACGAAGTCTAATTCTCTTAATGCCTATGCTAAATCCGCTCTTGAACAGTTAAATCCTGAAAATATATATATAATAGGAGGAACAGCTTCAATATCACAAAGCATAAGGGATGAGCTTAAAAGTGATGGCTACAATTTAATTGAATTAGGTGGAAAAAATAGATATGAAACTAATCTTAAGGTAGCCCAGCAGCTTGTAAAGCTCGGTGTAGATACGGGTAACATTATGTTGGTTTCAGGAGAAGGTTTTGCAGATTCTCTTTCTGCGGCACCTATTGCTGCTGCAAAAGGACAAATACTTTTGCTTGGTGTAAATAATACGGAAACTATGAAGTCCATAGTAGATTTTGTGAAGAGTAATAATTCAGAAGTAACCGTACTCAGTACGGAAAATTTAATAAATAGTGAAATTTATAATGAACTAGGAGCTGTATCCAGAATATCTGGAGGAGATAATAGATTTGATACAAATTTAAATATATTAAATCAATACGATAGTGAGCTGAAAGCTGATAAACTGTATGTTGCAGAAGCTAGCGGAGATAGATATGCAGATGCACTTATTGCTGCTTCTGTGGCAGGAATTAATACTGCACCTTTGGTGATTATTGGAGAAGAAGATGATGAATCTACTTCCAATGCTCTAAATTACATAAGGGATAAAGTAACAGAAACCACAGACTTGAATCTTATAGGAGAAGAAGGCGCTGTTTCTGAAAATACTATTTCTAATATAAATGCAGCAGCTTCAGGAAGCAGTGTAGAGAGTGCCACTGTTGCCTCTGTAAGTGCTAATGGACTTAACCAGATTAAGGTTGTATTCAACACCGATGTGGATGAGGATTCGGCAGAAAGAGCTGCAAATTATGAAATTGACGGTGGCTACTTAGGCTCCACTGCGGAAACTAAGGCCACAGCTACTTTGCAGGAGGATAATAGAACAGTCCTGATCACATTTACAAATCCATTTAAACAAAATAAGAGTGTAACATTTACTGTAAAAAATTCCATAAATGCTAAAGATTCAGTGACTACTATATCAAAGTACGATAAACAGATCACTTTTTCATCTGTTACTGCCCCTTCACTTGATTCTGTAACGGCAGTAGGGGGAAATAAACTTGTAGTTAAATTTTCACAGCCTATTAGAGTGACTACCAGCAATTTATCTTCATTTAAGATAAATAGGCAGAGTGTAACGGCCTTTGGATTAGATACATCGGACACTAAATTTAGGGATCAATCTTCAGATGAAAAGTGGGCAGATGGAATAGAGTTCTATTTTAATTCTCCTCTTCCTATAGGTAAAAATACTTTTACTGTGCCAAATGGGGAATCGGGAGTTAGATTGGATAATGCGGCTAATTTCCCTTTAAGCAGCACATCTGAAGATTTTACAGTAAACGCCGTATCTGGTAATCCCCAAATTCTAAATATAACTAGCAACAATGTAGATACCATTTATGTAAAATATAACAGGCCTATGGATCAGGATACAGCCCTTGAACCAACAAACTATAAGATAAATGATAATACAGTGAGTGTTGATTCCACTTATGTGACTTTTGATAAAGGGTCTGAGGATACTATAGTTAAAATTAGAAAGATAGGAGATTTGCTTGAATCTGGAGAGAATACAGTTACCATAAGCTCAAATGTGGAAGATACCTTTGGAAATTATATTAACAAGGCCAATATTAACCTTTATATAGGTGGAGATAGTGATAAGCCTACCATTACTTCTGCAAGCATTTTTGATGAAGAAACCATAAGGATTAAATTTGGTAAAGATGTAACAAGAAGCTATGCAGTAAATAAAGGAAACTATACTGTACTTGATTCCAGTGGTGCTGATATAACCTATAAAGTTACCGATATATATGCAGTAACTGTAGATGGAAACAGTAACAGGACTTTTAATATTAAGTTTGATGATAATACATTAAATGGTTCTAAATATACATTAAAGATACAAAATATTATTGATACAAATTCAACTCCAAATATTATGGATCCTTACAGCGTTACCCTCTCAGGAATGGATAGTGGGGGAGTAAGTGTTACTGAAATAGTTAGAAGAAGCGATAACTCCAATGCAATAGCTATGTTCTTTAGCAAGACTATGGACGAGTCTTCCCTTGAAGATTCATCAAATTATCTATTTAAAGACGGCAATGGGGATATCAGGACTCTCCCAAGTAGTGCAATAGTCAGTCCTAGCTTAGATTGTAAAAGTGTAACTATAGAATTTCCATCTCGTTTTACTATAGGCTCTGGAAGCAGTGGGACTAGTGTTATTCAAATGGGAGTTAAAAATGTAAAAGATGCGGATGGAAATCCATTAGACCTTGGCTCTTATCTTGGAGAGATAACTGTTAGTTCTAATGATGGACCAAGAATTGTATCAGATACTGCACAGATGACTTTTGAAGGAAATGATATAAAGGTTAAGGTTTCTCTATCTGCCCCACTTGATGTTCTCAGCTTAAATGATTTCAGGGTAGATGGATATGCTCCAGACAGTGGGTACTGCAGCGGAAATGATGTAATACTTATATTTAAATCTGGAATTAAAAATAATGAAAAGATTGATGGCATAAAGAATTCAGGTGAAAGTACTACACTTAGTATTAATAGTACTAATTCTCTGGATTGGGCAGGACGTAATATAAGATCTGGTTCTACTAAAGTTTATGTTCCTCCAGTAACTATGCCTGAATTATGGTCTGCTAAGAGTTCAAATACAGACACTGTTACCATAGTATTTAATCAGGATATTGATGATGATATGAGATCTTCCTACTATGATGATTTTGTATTCACCGATAATACTAGTGGAAAAGAATTGACACCTACTGGTATAACTATAGATCAAAGAAAGATCATTTACAGGTTTAATAACGGAACCCTGGAAGAAGGGGATAAAATTTCTATTTCTGCCAATAGTGATAGTTCTAAGATTAATATAAGAAGTGAAGAACATGGTAACTCAGGATATACACTTTATACTCCATCTACTGATGATTTAGATGGCAGAACTATAACTGTCGATTAGTAGATCAATTCACAATTTAGGATGATTTTTCTGTAAAAAATCTATAAATTGTGCACTGTGAATTGTGAAAAGCCTTTTCCTATATTTAGGAAAAGGCTTTTCACAATTACTGCTGTAAATTATTTAAGGCTGTGGTGATGCGGGTATATAAGCTGCTTATACCCTCATTTCCATTTTCTATATTTGAAATTGTATCCATATCACTGGATAAATTTTCGAGTTTGTTTGCTTCTTCATTTATTCTATCCAAATCTGAAGTATCTACTGCATTTTTAAGGGCAGTGAATATATTATTGCAGTTATTCATATAATCCAATATTTTATTTGTAGTTTCAATTTGAGTATTTATACTATTTAAATATTGTTTGTTTAGAGTATCCAATCCTTCTGGTATGGAAAGATTGGATACCTTATCTCTAAGTGAAATAAGTTCATTTTTATAATCAGATAAATAGGAAATACTTTCTTCAAATGATCCAATCAGTTCTCCAAGCTTTTGGGATATTTCATAACTGCTAGCGGCAGAATCCAAATTTGATATTATATCAATAATATTATTATAGGTTCCATTTAATTGTTCTGATATATTTGTATTCTTGTCATCATATGATTCACAATAAGTTTTTAAATTGTTTACATAGTTTTTTTCAGATTCTACCACATCTGATGGGGATTTTAACAGGTATTCCACAGGCAAGTCTATAACTCCTATACCTCCCAAGATTACTACCTTTTTATATTTTTTTTCATCCATAAAGCTTTTTTGGTTTGATATGTCATTGCCATCTGTGAGAAGAATAGAGGCATTTAATTTAGAAGCCAGAGCACTTCCAGATAATGCGTCAGGAAAATTTGCACCACTGGCCAGCACTGCTGTATCTGTGTCTAAATTAAAATATTTACATATATTTAGTGAAGTTTCATACCTAGTTTGTCCATCTACTCTTATTATGTTGTTGTCTTTTAAAGATGGTACAAGAGATTTTAACTGGTTTATTACTCCATCTTTTACAGAACCTTGTCCACCTATTATGTAAACATCACTGGGATTGATATCTGAAATAAGGCTTTTGGTTTCTTCTGGAAGATAGGTATCTCCTGTCATAAATATAGGATATCCTTTTGAAGCGGCTATACTTGATATACTTAGGGCATCTGCAAATCCCCATCCATTTGCAATAACTATAGGGGTTCCCTTTTCCACTTTCATGGAATTTATTATAGACTTATTGGTATCAAATCTATTTTTTCCTCCAAGCCTTGTAATGTTTTTGTAACCTGACTGTTTCATGGAGTTTAGGAATTCATCACTTATTGACGCAGTGCCTCCTAAGGCGTATAGAGTTCCTTCTTTATCTATATGATTTTTTATGTACTCTATGGCGTCGGAATTTTCGCTTAAATCGGTATTTATAAGGAGTATGGGAGCATTATATTTTTTAGATAAAACACTTCCTGCTAATGCATCTGGAAAATCTTTTCCACTGGCAAGTATTATATTCTGTAAAGTTCCCTGTTGAAAGTTGTTTGAAATCTTTAGAGAAGTTTTGTATCTGTCAAGACCAGCAAATCTCGTCACGTTATATGTAGTTTTGGCATAGGCAATATTAGACATACAAAGTATCAAGGCCATTGATATAGTTAGTCCTGTTATTTTCTTCATTCAGTTTACATCTCCCTTTATAATAATATACCTTTAAATTGTATCATGAATATAAAAAATACTGTATAGGTAAATTATAGGAATATATTCTTATTTTGGCAATGGTCAGAAAACATATTTGTAAAATTTTGCATATCAGTAATTATAGTTCTAACTATGGAAATATAACTATAATTGTGGTAAAATCAGTTCATGATTGAAATATTATATTTCGTAAGAAAATATTTTAACATATGGAAGGAGGAAAATATGAATAAGATTAAAATGCTTGCTGCCGCAGTTGTTTTGAGCTTTTGTACAAGTACTACGGCTTTTGCGCAGGGAAATACCTTAGATATTGACAGTCTGATAAGTAACAATATTGATAGTACTTATAAGGTTAAAAATGCTGATATTTCAATACAACAGGCACAAAACTCTTATAATAAGGCTATAAAAAATACAGGCAGCGCAGGTGAAACTAGTGATGATATGACAAATGATGAGAGATATAACATTATGATAACTATAGCAAATGCCCCTGAGGAAGCTAAATTTTCTATTTATAAATATACCAATCAAAAAGAAGTCACTAAAAATGAAGTTAAGTTATCAGCATATACAGAATATAATAATGTTATGAATAGTAAAGATGCTTTGGATCTGCAACAGGACAAGCTTAACAATGCTGAAGAACAATACAATAGTGCAAAGCTAAAGTTAAATTTAGGGATTATTACAGAGGCAGATGTGAAACAGACAGAGGTATCCTATTATGATGCAAAAGCTCAGTTCAACAAGGCTCAAAGGGGATATGAACTTGAAATTATGAAATTAAATAAGATATTTGATATAGATGTATATGTGAAATATGATGTGCTCCTTAAGGATAAATTTACAGAATCCCCTTATATAAGAAGTTATGATGATTATGTAAATGATGCATTGAAAAACAGGGCTGAAATCTTAAATGCTCAGGAGTACGTAAATTTAAAGAACTTTGAATTTAAAATTATAAAGTCGGTTTATCCATCTAAATATGATGTCATGTATGGAATTGGACAATATAATGTGGAACAGGCAAAAGATGCTCTGGACATGGATAATTTGACCATACCTGTTGAAATAAATGGACTTTATAATAATTTACAGGTCAAATGTAAAGCTTTGGATTCAAAAAAAGATGCACTCGCACTGGCTCAAACAAATTATAATATTGCTCTTGCAAAATATAAGGCAGGGGTAATGAGTAAAATAGATTTTGATTCACAGGAAATAAGTGTGAAAACTGCTCAAAATGATTTAAAATCACTTCAAAGAGATATATGGATAGCACAGCTTAAATTAAATCTTGCTTGTGATATCGGAAGCGATACATCAAAAATTACAAATTAGGAGGTAAAAAAATTGAAAAAAAAGTTAAGTATAGTAATTGGACTTGCAATGGCTCTTAGTATAGGCACTACCTGTTTTGCAGAAGCTGATGTACCATCATCTAGCAGTACTACGGAATCTGTAATTTCCACAGGTACTATTGATCCAAATAATTTTACCCTGGATGATTTGTTAAAACTTATAGAAACAAATAATAAGGAAATTCAAATGCTTGATCAAAAAATAATTCTTTATCAGAAACAATATGACAGAGATGGTCAAAATGCCTCTTTGTATAAGGGAACAAGTTCTGTTAATTATCCTCGGGGGCAATATGCTGCTGTAAAAATTATAACAGATGTTACACCTAAACTAGATGAACAAAATATTAAAAATGCCAAGTATGATAGAGAGGATGAATTGCAAAATATAAAGTTTACTATAGAAGGACAGTATTTAGATGCAGTAAGTTGTCAACGTCAAATAACTGTTATAAATGCACAGATAGAAAATATGGATAAACAAATTGAACAGACAAATGCTAAAATAAAGCAGGGGCAATTGACAAGTGATGCTCTTCAAACTCTTGAGGTTCAAAAAAGTAATTTTATAGCAGCACTTAATACTCCAAAAGCTCAATTGGAGCAGTATGAGTTGAGCATAGCACAGGCTGTAAACATAAGTCTAGATAATACAATAACTTTGCCAGAAGTGAATAGGGAGCTTGTAAAATTTGACGATAGCAACATACAGTCAAGAATCGATCAAGCAGTTAATAACTCCTATGATATTACAAAAATAGTCAATAATATTTCTATACTTAAAATACAGGAAGATATATATAAACAATATTCCTATAATGATGCAACGGGAGAAGTCAATACAGGGCTTCAGATACAGACGGCTCAAAATAATATCTATACTACGCAATTGCAAAAGAAAGTTGATTTATGGAATCAGTATTATACCCTTAAAAATAGTGAGGATTCCGTGAATACACAGCAGATAAAAGTAGACAATGCAAAGATGAACTATGATATTGCTGCAGCCAAAGTTAAGGCTGGGGTTTTAACTGAAGTGGAACTTGATTCTTATAAACTTTCTCTTGAAAGTGAAAAGGTAAATTTAGAAAATGCTGTGGACAATTACATGATACTATCGGATCAATTTGAATATACCCTGACTAAAGATCTTCCAGCAAGTTCATAGGCTCTTCACTATTAGTTCATAACTGAAAACCTCTAATTATGATTTAGGTTTCTAAGTTTGATAATTGAAAGATTAGGTAATAGTTAAAGGGTAATAGTTAAAAGCTAATGAAGATTTTCTTCCGCTATGTTTTAGAAAATCTAAAATACAGCACCATTAAAGCAAGGCTTTAGTGGTGCTGTTGCTATATTTTGAGATTTTTCGCAGCAAAGCTGAGAAAAGTCTTCCTCAACTTTTAATTCTTGACTCTTAATTTTTAACTTTTCATGAATAACCTTTGGGATAACTGTTAAATTATAATAAGTATGATAGAATGGATTTGCCTATTCAATGCACATAACACAATGCACAGTTCATAGAGCACAATTCACAATTTATTGTAGATTTTTCACAGAAAAATCTTTCTCTAATTGTGAACTGTGAATAGTAAATTGAGAATTGATTTAAAGGGTGGTGGTCTTTATGAAAGATAAGCTTAAATTACTTAAGGATAAAGTAGTTAAAAATAAGGCTAGGGCAATAGGATTAATCATAATTATTGTAGTAATTATTGCTGGTATAGCAGGATATTTTTATCACAAAAAGGTTGTGGAATCCAAAGATCCTGTTAAAATTGAACAAGCTAAGGAAGATAAAAGACTTGGCATAACAGAGGACGAAAGTAAAACTAAAAAGCTTAAAAAGGAAAAAATCATATCAAATGGAAGGGTATATACGCAAAATAATAAGGTTATAGTTACTATGGTGGTTAAAGAAGGAGTCAGTGACCAGGAAGTTAAAAAACTTGCACAAGAATATGGCGAAAATCTGAAAAAGAAATATGAGAAAATGCCAGTTACTGTAATGGCTGTAAGGGACAATAAAATGGTAGTGAATTTAACTGTGAAATAATACACAATTCACAGTTTATAATTAAAGTATATACGGCACCTTTTGATGTTAGATTATCTGATGGGGAGGAAGATGAAGAAATAAAAAATGTTGTTCAGCCAGATATTACAGTTATATGTGATGAAAATAAACTAGATTATAGAAGTTAATAAAGAAGAGACTCCTAGATTTTTATAATTTAAATCTAGGTATCTTTTCTTTATTATAGATTTTTCTAAGAAAAATCCTCCTTAATTGTGCATTGTAAACTGTGAATTTAAATGTGTTTTCTTAGTTAGTAACTGAAAAGGGAATTTTTATAATAGAAGGTTTTAGGGTATTTCCCTCTGTATCTCTAATGTTGTATTTCCCATTGCTAAGTACTGTAATAGTATAGGTTTCATTAACTTTATATCCATTATAAGGAGGAGCTATTATTATAGTATCCGGGCTTTCAAAAGTAAAAGAAACATCTTTGTATTTTCCGCTGCTGTCGGTAATTTTAATATTGTTTGTCATAGTCATATTTATATCGTTTATTATATCATCATCAGAATTTTTAGTGGTTTTATTCTGAAGAGATTTACTAAATTTTATTTTCCATGTTTTAAAAGAATCTGTTATGGTGCTGTTTGGTATAAATTTCATATCATGGTTTTTTATAAGACTGCATTTGCCATCCTTTAGAATAAGTGCACATCCATTGTTAAAAGAGGATGCACTTTTAAAATCATAGGAAATAAAAGTAGAACCTTGCCTATCTATATATCCCCATTTTAGATACTTGCTTATGAGACTTTGGTCATCTGAATCTTCAATACTTGAAGAACCTGTGTTTTTTTCTATTGCTGCATAGCCTTCGTTAAAGTCATAAGCACTATTAAAAGTAGGTTGAATTACTATATCTCCACTATCATTTATAAATCCATATTTATTGTTCTTTTGTACTCTGGCAAGCCCTTCTCTAAATGCATATATTTTATCAAATTCTGATTTAAAAGTTACCTTTCCTTCAGTATCCACAAAACCATAAGTACCATGAGATTCTACAATAGCTTTTCCTTCCTGGAAATTATCTATCCAGTCAAATTGGGGTTGTACTATTATTTTGCCTAGTGAGTCTATAACTCCGTAAATTTTATTTTTATATATGAGAGATAGTCCATTTTCATTAGGTGTAATGCTGTCATATTCAACATTTAAGATTTTAATACCATTTTTATTTATAACTCCATATTTGCCTCCATTACATACCTTAATTAAGTTTTTATTTAAAGCTGATATATCCTTATATTCCGGTTGTAAAATTATATTACCTTTCATATCAGAGAGTCCCCAGTTATCTCCTTTTTTTATGGGTATCGTTCCTAGAATAGGAGATTTTATTTCATCAAAACTAAAGGCTGTAAAAGTTCCCTTAGTATCTATAAGCCCCCAGGAAGCTCCTTTCTTCAC
This sequence comes from Clostridium kluyveri DSM 555, assembly GCF_000016505.1. Classification (NCBI taxonomy): domain Bacteria; kingdom Bacillati; phylum Bacillota; class Clostridia; order Eubacteriales; family Clostridiaceae; genus Clostridium; species Clostridium kluyveri. The sequence continues at coordinate 3,118,611 of NC_009706.1, read as the reverse complement.
AGCGGCATAATTTTCTTGAAAGTTATAGGCATTATCGTATATACAATTTGAAAGTATATTTCCACTGCTGTCTAAAAATCCATATTTATTATCTTTTCTTACCCTTATGAATCCATTTTCAAAGTTGTATACAGTATCAAATTTAGGCTCAATAATCATTTTACCAAAACGGTTTATTATTCCCCAGGAGGAGCCTGTATTTACAGATGCCACCCCATTTTGAGAAAAATCACCTATATCCTTAAATTGGGGTTGTATTATAATAGTTCCTTTTGAATTTATAACACCCAGTTTTGATCCTTTGGAAACCTTGGCGTATCCATTCTTGAAGGAAGATATAGAAGTGAATTGGGGGGCAAGGATTATTGTTCCATTAGTATCCATAATACCGTATAAACCGTCTTTCTTGAATTTTGCCAGTCCATTATCTTCAAAGGCATATACACTATCTGCAGATAAATTTAAATCTGTTATTGAATATTTTTTGTTATCTGCTGCCAGTACTTTATAAGAATTTTGAAAGGGTACACAACTTAAGAGAAATAGAGAAGTCAGAATTAAACTACAGTATTTTTTAAAAAAATTTTTCAAATTTTTTCCCTCCCTATGTGGTTTTAGGTTATTATACCATATTATTCACAGTAGAGCGTTGTAATTCAGTATAATTATTGTGTAAAATTGTTACAATTACTATTGCCCTGTAAAATTAAAAACACATTATATTATAAATTATGAATCTTTAAATAAAAAAATTACCATAAAAATTGCATTTGATTTTAGAAAATCCTTATGATATATTTAACTAAGATAAATTAAGAGAGCTAGAAGTTAAATGAGTTATTATAAGAAATTTGGAGGTTTAATAATGGTAAAGAAAACAGAACATGATAAGGAAAATACCGGTACAGAATATGTTTCCACAGTTCTCTCTCTTTTAGACGAAGAAGAAAATGTAGTTTCTGATGTACAAAAAGAAATTTTTGAAGATGAAATAAAAGAACTTCCCCCTATAGAGGAGGGGCAACTCAATGTGTCAGGTGTATACCTTTATGATGTAGAAGATAAACTTGAGGTTAAAGTATATATAAGAAATGGACTTTCATATGATTTGAATTTAAATAAAATACCTTTTGTAATTACAAATTCCAAAGGTGATGTTTTGGCAGCTCAGAAGTTTAACCTATCGTCTCTTGGAACACTTCCTCCACATTCGGCAAGACCTTTAAAACTTTACTTTGATAAAGAGAATGTTAAAGTGGATAAAATACCAGAAGATGACTGGAAAATTATATTGGAGGGTAATCTTAGTATAACTTCAAAGGTAAGGCCCAGGTATGAAGGGCTTCCTGAAAGCATAGATATAAAAGACAAGCTTGTTTTTGACAAATTTTTAGAAGAACTGCCAGAAATGACAGAAGGAGAATTTTCTATATCTACTTTTAGTGTAGGCCTGCGAAAGAACGGAAATATATTAGTTACAGCAGTAATGAGAAATGCCACAAATAAACCAATTACCATTGATAAGATACCTATAACTGTATTGGATGCCAAAAAAAGGGCTGTTAAATCGGAAAAGTTTACGTTGGATAATTTTACAGTAAGTCCTTATAGGGCTAAAATATGTAATTTCGCTTTTCCAACTAATGTACATCCTGAAGAAGATACCTCGTTAAATGATTGGTCTGTGGTCTATAAACTGGTGAAAATAAGTGGAGGAAAGAATATCAAGGCTGTTAAAAGGAAAAAATAAAATTAATTAGAGGTTATCTTGAAATTTTATTTCAGGATAACTTTTAATTTTTAGGAGAAGGTATATTATGAAATTTATGAGAAGTAAAAAGGGAATATTTTTAATTGTAATAGTTCTTTTGATTCTGGCAGCAGCAATTTTTGCAAAACTTATTTTTTGGAAGTCTAGTTATAGTTCTTCTGAATATAAGTTTTCAGCAGAGCTTTTTAACAAGATAATCAAAGCACAAAGTGAAGGCTCTACTGCAGAACTTACAGAGGATGAAGTGAATCAAATTATAGCCCTCTATTTTAAAGAATATAGAAAAGATGATTTGGTCATAAAATCAATAGAAGGTAATATTCAGGATAAAACTTTTGGATTTTACATACCTGTGAGTTACAAGGGATTTAATGTACTTATAAATTCTCAGGGGAATATATCTGTAAATAATAGTGAATTAAAATATACACCAGATTATTTTAAAGTAGGTAAAATTACTCTTCCTAAAAAATATGTTTTGGAGAAGTTAGGAGAAAAACTAAAAAGCAGGGCCTATGTTGAAGGAAATTCCATAATGCTCAATATGAAAGAACTGCCTATAACAATAACTTCTATAGAGGTAAAGAATGGAAAACTTTTAGTTACACTTGAAAAAAAAGAATTTAATATTGAAGACTTATTAAAAGGAAAACTTAGCTCTATAAGAGGTGTTATAGGAGAATTAAATTCATTTAAAAGCAATTCATCGGAAGATAGTCAGATAATTGACCATGTAGTAAGTAGTTTAAGTTTGGCTTCAGATTCTTTGAGTACCGAGGCGCAAAAGACCGTTATGTCAAAGATGATATCTGTTGTGGAAAATATGAGGGATTCTACTTATAATCCTTATCCAGAGGAGAGTAATGTGAGAGCCGCCTACGGAAAGTTATCTCAATCTGAAAAATTAGAATTAAAAACTGCTGTGTTTTCAAAGGTAGATACATCTCAAGTAAATATACTACAGGGTATGATAGAAAATTAATGTGAAAAGGTAAAGATTTTGTTGTGATTTATAAATCTTTGCCTTTTTATTTTTGCCTGTTTTTCCAAGACTGCATATGTACTACTTGAAAGGGGATGAATTCAAATGGCTGCTAATGCAAGTTTACTGGAAACTTCTATAGTATTAAGTTATAAAGATGGATTGGATTCTGAAGGAAAAGATATAATTAAAAGGCAAACTTTTTCAAATATAAAGGTAACTGCTTCTTCCCAGGATATTTATGATGTGACAGGGGAAATAGAGATCCTCCTAGGAAAGGCAATAGAGGAGATTGTAAGAAAAGATGAAAGTGTAGTAACAAACGGATAAACAATTTACAGCTTACGATTAAAAATTCACAATTAATTAGAATCTTCCTCCAGAAAATCTACAATTGTGAATCGTGAATTGTGCATTGTGAATTAAAAAGAAGGGTGGCGAAAAATATGACAAGAGTATTGACTATGACTTTCTTAACTGAAGAAGGTAAGAAGGCTTCTATAAGAGTTTCAAATATAAAGGATAATTTAACAGAGCAAGAAGTGAAAACCACTATGGAGACAATTATTGCAAAAAATATATTCACTTCAAAAAGTGGAGATTTGAAATCTATAGATTCAGCTCATATAGAAGAAAGTTCAACTACAGAACTTCAAGTGAAATAATTTAAATTTACAATTAGTTGGGGTTTTCCTATAAAAAGTTTTTCAAAGTTGTAAGTTATTCATTGTGAACTAGATATAAGGTGGATTTACTTATGTAGATCCATCTTTCTAAAAGAGAAAATTGACACGAAGATTGTAATTTTGTAATACAATATTTAATCAAGTGATTCTTAGGCTTGGGTGGAGTTTGCTTATAAGAAATGCTATTCTCCACCTGAATCTTAGAATAATTTATCCAGGCGCGTTATCCACGCTTATTTCCCACTTTGAAGAAGTTAGGGTGTTAGCTAATTTCAGTGCTTGGATAAAAAATGCTTAAAACTTGCAAGATAAATTTGAATTTAGAGGAGAATAGTATGATATGTGATTTCAAAAATGATGCCGTGATAGATAAGCACCATGAAATCGAAATATATAGAGACTATGATTTACTAAAAATATCTAAATTAGAAGTTTTATTAGAAAGGGCAAAGATTGGTGATTCTAGTGCTGCAGAAGAAATCTGCAGGAGATTTAATGGAATGGTTGTAAATATATGTAGATCCATTTATATAAATGGATACACTATGGAGGACATGCTTCAGGAGGGAAGGGTATCTCTTATTAAATCTATTAATAGTTATGATTTAAATTCAAAATATCCTTTTCCTGCATATGCCAAAGGAGCTGTGACCAAAAATTTTTATTATCAAATAAGAAGTAATGTGAAAAAGGTCAGCTGCTGCAGTATTTACAGCAGTAATGCAGAAGGGAAGCTGTTTATAGATATGATACCTTCCAATGAAAATATTGAAGAAAATTTTATAAAAAACCAGCAGCAAGTACAGTTGGGAAAAGCTATAAAAAGACTTTCACCAAAAGATAAGAATATAATAATCTGGTATTATATAAAAGGTAAAAATTTAAAAGAATATGCGGTAAAAAAGAAAATAGCTTATAGGACAGCTGTTTACAGAAAGAACAGAGCTCTTCACAATTTAAGAAAATTATTTAAAGCTAATTTATGGCTTTAAAATTAGAAGATAAATAGGATATCTTTATTTTAAAATTACTATGGGATAATATTTTGTATGCTCCTATAGTAATTTTTATTTTAATATGCTAAATAGTCAAAAAAGTTTGACGCATTTTATGTAACATATTGCAGTAATTAATACAAGATGATTTAGTCTGGTGTATTTTATTAAAAAAATGTGTATGATATAATATCATTAAATTAATTAAACTGGAAGTGATCAAATGAGTTCATTAGCTAAAAAAATAATAGAAAAATTGAATAAAGAAAATGATGTGCAAATATTAGCAGAAGTATTGGACTTTTATGAATATTTAAAACAAAAAAAGAGTGAGAATTTGCAGAAAAGATGGGAATGTATAGAGGAAGATGAACCAACTGAAGAAGAAATTAAATCATATGATCAATATAAAGAATCAAAAGAAGAAGTTATTCCTTTAGAAAATATAATGGAAGAGTTAAATTTATATGAGAAATAACTATGATATAAAATTAACTAAGAAAGCAGAAAAGTTTATTGACAAATTAAAAGTTCTAATTTATTATTTATTATAAGTAAATAAACTGATGAATAAGAATAGTATTCTAGAATTATATGTTTTTTAGAGAGTCGCAGCTTGGGTGAAATGCGATAACATTTATCTAGATGAATGGACTTATGAAGGCAGTCTGAAAGGATCTTTTCCAAGTAGGCACTGACGGAAACTCTACCCGTTATAAATTGAGCATATATTATCATGTATATGAAAAGAGTGGGTAATTTTTTACCAATTTGGGTGGTATCGCAGGAGTATGAGCTCTTGTCCCTTTTACTAGGGACAAGAGCTTTTTTATATTCTTTAAAGTAAAATTTGAAAAGGGGGTTAAAATTAAATGAGTAAAGTACCTTATAGAGTTTATTTGTCAGAGGAGGAAATACCACGTAAGTGGTATAATCTTAGGGCTGATATGAAAGAACAACATGAGCCTTACATAAATCCAGGCACTATGAAACCTGCAAAAGCTGAAGATTTATATGCTGTATTCTGTGAAGAACTTGCAAAACAAGAAATGGACGACAAAACTAGATATGTAGATATTCCAGAGGAGGTTCTTAATTTCTATAAAATCTATCGTCCGTCACCTCTTTGTCGAGCATATAATCTGGAAAAAGCGCTGGATACACCTGCAAAGATTTATTACAAGTTTGAGGGAAATAACACTTCTGGTAGCCATAAGCTGAATTCTGCTGTAGCACAGGTTTATTATGCAAAGAAACAAGGGATTACTTCCCTTACTACAGAAACTGGAGCTGGTCAATGGGGCACAGCTTTATCTGAAGCTTGTGCATACTTTGAAATACCTTTAACAGTTTATATGGTTAAGGTATCTTCCCAGCAGAAGCCTTATCGAAAGGCAATTATGGAAACCTTTGGAGCAAAAGTTATTCCAAGTCCATCAGATACAACCGAAGCTGGGCGTGCTATTCTTGCTAAGAATCCAAATACAGGGGGCAGTCTTGGATGTGCTATTTCTGAAGCTATTGAACATGCAGTAAAAACGGAAAACTGTCGCTATGTTTTGGGCTCTGTTCTTAATCAAGTTCTCCTTCACCAATCGATTATTGGTCTTGAAACTAAAGCGGCTATGGAAAAAATTGATACTTATCCTGATATAGTCATAGGCTGTGCCGGTGGAGGCTCTAATCTTGGTGGACTTATTGCTCCTTTTATGCAGGATAAATTAACTGAAAAAGCTAATCCTTATTTTATAGCAGTTGAACCTGCCTCTTGTCCATCTCTTACTAGAGGAAAATATGCCTATGATTTTTGCGATACGGGAAAAATCACTCCTCTGGCAAAGATGTATACATTAGGTTGTGAGTTCATTCCTTCTGCTAACCATGCAGGTGGGTTACGTTATCATGGCATGAGTCCAATTCTTTCAAAGCTTTATCATGATGGATATATGGATGAAGCTCGTGCTGTAGAGCAAACAAGGATATTTGATGCTGCTGCATTGTTTGCAAAGTATGAAACAATACTTCCTGCTCCAGAATCTTCCCATGCAATTCGTGTGGCTATCGATGAAGCACTTAAATGTAAAGAAACAGGAGAGGCAAAGACAATTTTATTCGGTCTTACAGGAACTGGTTATTTTGATATGCAGGCATATATACAGTATAATGAAAATAAAATGTCTGATTATATCCCTACGGATGAGGATCTTCAAAAGGGATTCGATGCTTTACCGAGTATCCCTGGTATTCAAGATTAAATTTATAAAAATGAAATTAAATAAAGCTGGAAAACAGAGTAGATAGTTTGATCTGTTTTCCTTTTTCTCCTGATGAATGTGTATAAAAAAGCCTCAACCATTGTTACTACTTAGATTGATGGCCATGGGACTAACTCCCTAGTAAAGATTATTACGAATTATGATTAAATGGTATCAAACTTTTGATTATGGCCTCTTCCTGTTGTTGTGTTATTGTTCCGTTCTTTACAAGAGTATCAAATTTTTGTTTGAAAAATGCATTTAGGTTGTCAATACGTTCTTTTCTACAGGAACGAAATAAATTTTCCACTTCTGTCTTTTGTTTTTTAGTTAGGGTTCCGTTGTTTACTAACCCATCCAATCCGTTATTGATAGAACTTCTAAAATTTTTTCCCTGCTTTTTGGAAGAGGAGATTACTTTCTTTATGGAAGATTTCTGTTCTTTGGTTAAGGTACCTTTTTCCACTAGAGTGTCTAATTTATTTTTTGAACATTCATGATTTTTTTTCATAAATTTATGAAAATCATTTGATTTTATTAAGTCCAGTGCTGCATTTTCCTGCTGGGCAGTTATGACATTATTTTTTACCAGTTCATCAAGGCGGGACTTGTAATCTAAGTGTTTATGATCATTACTTTTTGATGGTGTGGTGATTTCATTTACTGTAGATACATTTTTAGATGATGAAGCATTAACTGTGATGCAATTAATATTTAATGAAGTTAAAATAGCTAGAGCAGCTATTATTTTAATATTCTTTTTTAACATTTTATTCCCCTCCTAAAATATATTTTTTTATAGTTTGCCAATTTATTTGGTAATTATTCGTCATATATAATGGGAGGGGAATTCATTATTTTTATAGGTTTTATTATTTGATTAAATATGGAACTTCTTCTAATTTAACAGCACCTTTAGGACAAATATATGAACATACATCACAATACCAGCAGTCATCTTTATATTTCATGAAAGGTATTCCATCTTCTTCAAGTCTCAAAACATCCCTGGGACAATAATCAACGCATTTATTACATGAAATGCACTTATCCTTATCAAAGCTTATCCATTGATAGCTCCTTTTAGTGTTTTTACTCATTTTCCTTACCTCCTGGAATAATTCTCTTAGGAATAATGAATCCTTCTCTTTTGACCTTTTCTTCTATCCAAGAATCTCTATTATCATTTTCAGGAGGAACATATCCCTTTCCTATATTTAAATTAAATACTGGATATTCGTATTCCAACCTTTCTTCAAATTTCCATTTATGTGGTGGAACAGTTTCCTTAGATAATGCCATTTCTTTAGTTTCTTGATTTTTTTGTATTACTACCCATTTGTTATCCCACTCACTATCTCTTTTGGGATATGCTAAACGATAATGGCCAAGTCCCCATCTGCTTTCTGTTCTATATAGTGAAGCCTTTGCTGCCATTTCTGCACAATCTAAAATGCTTTTAACTTCAGTAACCTTTATGAGATTGTGATAGTCATCAACTTTTATCCTAGGTATATCCTCTCTTCTTATTCTATCGATCCACCAGAGCAATTTTTTCATAAGTGGATCACTTTTTGGCGGTGTAAGGTATTGGCTTATTTTAGATCTGATTTTATATTCAACATCTTGAACAGATAATCCAACTTCTAATTTTATAGGACTTTCTATTTCTTCAATAACTTCTTTTAAATCTGCATTTATTTCTTTTGTTTTATGTGACTTTGCATATTCTACTGCACGCTGACCGGCTATGCTGCCAAATACAAATGCTCCAGTAAGATATTGATGTGGAACGGATGCACAATCTCCAGCTGCATATAGTCCTGGTATACTGGTTTCTGCATATTTATTCACCTTTATTCCTGACATACTATGACCACTACATAAAGTGATTTCTTCCATTCCCTGTTCTACTGAATCCCATCTTCTATAGTCTTCTCCTCTTTGTTCGTGGAACAAACCTCGAGTTGTTCTTTCTGTTCCCCAGAGAATTTTTTCCAGTCCTTCTATTGTTTCTTCTGGAAGATGATCCATCTTCAGATACACAGGACCTCTTCCTTCCGTAAACTCACGCCAAACAGCTAAAAACATATCTCCTGACCAATAACCGTGTGTCCAATATTTTTCACCCAGTGCGTTTACTCCATAGCCGCCTCTTGGTATTACAACATATCCACAGGCTGGTCCATTAAAGTCCTTCATTAAAAGGTTAGTTTGAAAGCATTCTAGATTGATTAATTTAGCTCCAGCTTGATATGCTAGTGAAAATCCTTCTCCTGTATTTCCAGGAAATTCATATAACCCACTTAAATATCCATCTCTTGGCAATCCGAATTTACCGGCTGCTCCTGCTGTAATAATTACTGTAGGGGTTTTTATTAGATATTTTTGTCCTGTGCGAATATTAAATGCAAGTATACCTGAAACCTCTCCGTCGGTTGTAAATAATTTTACAGCTGGTGTAAAATCAAAAACTTTAACGCCTAAATCTCTAACTCTTTTGGCTAGTCCTCTTTTTATATCCTCTCCATCCATTGCAAGATATAATGGATGATCTACTGGATGAAGATAGTTCACTTTATAGTTTCCATTTTCATCAATTGGAAATAAGTCTCCAGGCTTTCTTTTTGTATAATCTTCTAAATCTTTTATTACCTGAAAACTTTTTTCTCCAAGTACATAAGCTGTTTCTTGATCTAAAACGCCTTCGGTAACCTTGGTTAGAGCCTCTACGACATTTTCTGGTGTAGAGTATCCAGGGGATGCTACAATATTAAGGGCATCCATTCCTCTCCCTATTGCTCCAGAAGTTTCTATTGGTCCTTTATCTAACACTACTACCGAAGCATCAGGATTTTTTTCTTTTGCCTTAATTGCTGCAATTGTTCCAGCACTTCCACCACCTAGAATAACCACATCGGCATTTATAGTTTCTAAATTCATTATTTTCTCAACCTCCCAAAGTTAAATGTTATATTCAGGTTCAAATTCTTTTACTAATGAAAATTCTTTGTATATAAGATTTCTATAATGTGTAAAATTGTAATGTGTTCTATTTCTTGGTTTGATTAATGGGATCTCTATTAAGGAATTTATGTTACCTGGATTAGATTTCATAATGGCAATTTTATCTCCCAGATAAATGGCTTCATCAATATCATGCGTAACAAACACCACACTTAGCTCTCTATTTTTGCATATGTTAATTAGTTCATCCTGTAATTGAATCCTGGTAAATGTGTCCAATGCACCAAATGGTTCGTCCATTAAAAGAATTTTAGGTTCCATTACCAGAGCTCTTGCAATAGCCACTCTTTGTTTCATTCCTCCAGATAACTGGTGTATATATTGATCTTTAAATTCACTCATATTAACAATATTTAGGTATTTTAATGCTTTTTCTTTAGCTTCTTTTCGTGGCACTTTTCTTAATATAAGCCCAAATTCTACATTTTGTACAACAGTTCTCCAGGGAAATAATGCATAGTCTTGAAAAACTACAGAACTATTTTTATTTGGTTCAGTTATAGTCTGTTCATCTATTTGAACAGTTCCTTCTGTGGATGAATCAAGTCCTGCAATTATTCTTAATAACGTGCTTTTTCCGCAGCCTGAGGGACCTAAAATACAGGTAAATTCATTTGTATTAACTGTTAAATTTATATCTTTTAATACCAGAACTTTCTTTTTTCCTCTAATTTCGTATATTTTAGAAACATTATTAACTTTAATTGTCAAACTCTTCACCTCCAATTATTCACGCCATACCAGTATGATTTTTTCTAGCTTCCTCACCAAAGAAAAGCATATTGCTCCTATAACACCAATAGTTATCATACCTATTATTGTTTCGGGGTACTGCATTAAAGTATAGGAAGTCCAGGTATAGTATCCTATTCCATACTTGCCCGATATCATTTCAGCAGCTATGACACTCATCCATGAGCTTCCTATACCTATGGTAAGTCCAGTGAAAATATTAGGAACAGCACTTGGAAAAGATACATATCTTATTAACTGCCATTTACTTGCACTCATACTTTTTGCGGCTTCTATCAGCAGTGAATTAGCAGCTTGTGTTCCCGCAATGGTATTAACTAGTATGGGAAAGAATGCTCCTAAAAAAGTTATAAAAATGATACTTCCTTCTACAGACGGAAATATTAATATTGCTATAGGAATCCAGGCAATTTGAGGAATAGGCCTTAGCATATCAAAAATAGGCAGTATAAAGTTCTCTCCAAATTTGGTCAACCCAATCAAGAATCCAAATATCACTGCTATAGGAAGTGCTAAGGTGCAGCCTATAAAAATTCTTATGCAGCTGTACAAAGCATGCTGATAAAATTCTTTCTGAATTATGATTGTTTTAAGAGTTTGAAAAACATCTAATGGTGATGGTAAATTTCCAAACATTAAGGGCCTTTTTATATTTAAATTAACCAATAGCTGCCATACAATAATGAATACCAAAATTGAAAATACTTTACATAATATCTTTTTCACCTTAGAATAAGAAGTAGTATTTTCTTTCATATATTGTCATCTCCTTCATTTTAAGGGCTGCCAGTTACCTTTTAGTAAATCTGCACTTGGATATTGAAGATTAGATTCTTTATATGCCTGTTTTATATATTCATCATCAATAAATTTATTTAAATCCACATCCTTAATTTTATCTAGCTTTTTTAAAAAGTCCTTACTGCCTTCTAAAGTAACTTTATCCTTATCATATATAACAGAATCAAATCTTATATTTTTAACGATCTTCTTTGTTACATCTATTGGATATTTACTTTCTTCTGCAAATATTTTAGCTGCATCTTCAGGATTTTCTCTTATATATTTATGAGCTTCTATCAGTGATTTCAGAAGCGCTATTGTATAATCTTTATTTTTTTCCACCCATGTTCTATCTGCAACAATTCCGTCTAAATAATCTACATTTGTATCACTGCCATCTACTAGTGTTTTTCCAATTCCTTTATTCTCTATGAGACTTGGAAATGGTTCCCAAGAAGCGTGGGCATCTATTTTATTTTGTTCTATATTAGTCATGCCAACGGTAACATCTTGATTTAAAATATTAACCTTGTCAGTTATTCCATATTTGTCCAATTCATTAAGCAGCATGCGGTGTGCACTGGAGCCTAAAGGTACAGATACATTTTTCCCTGCTAAGTCTTTAACTGAGTTAATATTGCTGTCCTTTGGTACTAAGATTGCCTGATTCTTTCCCTTTTCTCCCTTTCCATCAAAAGCTAAGAACACTGACTTATAATTTTGAGAGGTTTGTCCCTTTTCTCCGTTAATAAGTATTGGCATGTCTCCCATAAATGCAAATTGAAGTTTTCCTGCCACCATATTATTAGTTAGCGGTGGTCCTGATTGGGCATTAAACCATTCAATTTGAAATTCCTTATTAGGGTATTTCTCTTCTAAATACTTTTCGTAGAGTTTTTTATTTTTTATAATTAATGCTCCCCAAGTTTGAGAAGTAACTGTCTGATAGCCTACAGCAATTTTTACCACCTCCTTTTTTGAATTAGTACTACCATTTTGCTGATTATTTGAACATCCTGCAAAAAATGTTCCAACCAGTGTCAGGGCTAATAAACTCAATATTATTTTTCTTGAACTTTTTGACATTTTTATTACCTCCTTAATAAATAAATATGAACAATAATCACTTGTAGAGTTATACAAGTGTTAATTCAACCCATTTTTCAACTCTTTTAGTAGATCAAGTGATTCTTAGGTTCAGGTGGAGTTTGCCCATAAGTAATGCTTTTTCTCCATCTGAACCTTAGAAGAACTTATCCAGGCGCGTAGCAATGCTTATCCCCTTTGAAGAAGATGGGGGTATTAGCCAGTGGTAGCGTTCGGATAAATTATATTCCACTTTCCAGGCATCTCTCAATTACCATAGCTGAAGCACCTATTGATATGGCATCTCCGCTGAAATATCCACATCGATTAAAAATTACACTTTTCCCTTTAGTAGAATTTAAATTTTTCAATGTACTTTTAACGCAAACTTCATAAAAAAGTTTTGAGTTTATTATTAAAGGTCCTGTTAATATAACTAATTTAGGACTTAATAATTTTATATAATTAGATAGCCCTGATCCTAAAATTAATGCAGCATCTGTAATTATATCTATTGACAGTTCATCACCCATCTCAGCTGCCAGGCAGACATCTTTGTAATCAATTTCTTCTACAGGTTTATTTATAATGGTATGTCTACCTTTTTTGATTTTTTTAGAAATGTTTTTTATTATTGCCTTGATGGTAGAATAACATTCTAAGCAGCCGTAATTTCCGCACTTACACTTTTCACCATCAATGTCGATTGTCATATGCCCAAAGGCTTCTTCTTCGTCATTTATTGTTCTTATAAGATGTCCTGAAGAAATTGTTCCTGTTCTTATTCCGATACCACAATTAAAAAAAGCAATATTTTCAATTCCCCTTCCCACGCCGTAAAAATACTCTGCAACAACTGCTGCATTTGCACCATTTTCAACTATAACGGGGTGTTTTAATTTTTCCTCTAGCATTTTCTTTATAGGTACGTCAGTCCATTTATCTGCAAAGAAGTCAACAGGGTTTTTTATAATACCATTTTTTATATCTAAAGGCCCCACAGATCCTACTCCAATTCCTAACAGTTTCATATGGCTTAAGTTTAGATTTGCATAAGCCCTGTTAATGATTTCCACTACTTTTTTTACAGTTTCACAAGGAGTATAGGAATCATCCATATTAAATAGTTCCTTATACAAAATTTCCATTTTTAAATTTGTAATAACTACCTGAGTATAGAGTATTGATATATCAATACCTATAATATAAAAATCATTTATATTTATATCATATAAAATTGGCCTTCTTCCGCCTGTAGATTCTCCTATACAACTCTCGACTATCATTTTACTTTTTTCTAAAGGTTCCATAACGTAATTTAATGTGGTCAATTTAATATCTGTCCTAGATGAAATTTTATTTTTAGATAAGCGTCCATTTTTCTGAAGTAAATTAAATATTTTTTTTTCTTCAAAGCTTAAACTTTTTAATGCATTGGAATTATCTTTCATGAGTACACCTCTTACACTTATAGAATTCAATAAATACTTCTTTCGTTTTTGGAAAAAGTATTTTGAAAAAATTTAATATAGTATCAAAAATATATTGTTTCTCTATTTTTTTTATAGATTTTTGACTTTTTATCCTATGTATTTATATGTGTTATCTGCACTGTAATAATTTTTAATAAATACTTTCTTCATTTTTGAAAAAAGTATTTTAAAAAATAATCACAATGTATTAATTAAAAAAAGCTAAATTTTAATCTTACAAATGTAAGATTAAAATTTAGCTTCCAGTTTTTCTGGTCAACTAAAACATGGTACATGCTTATTGATATATAATTCTATTAATTTTTATTTGGGATTTTCATATAAGATAAATCCCAATGAATTTAATATGTTTTAGTAATATTACGTAGTATTATAAATATATTTTTAAGTAATGTCAATACTTTTTTTATGTCTATTTTCCAATAAGTTTATTTTAGAGGCTAAGCTTATGCTTTTGTTATTTAATAATTGACACATTATAGTACAATTAGTATAATGTATTACGACGTGTAAAATATAAATAAAATGAAATTTAAAAAAATCAATAAACTAGGTTCTTATCAAGAGAGGCGGAGGGACTGGCCCTATGAAACCCAACAACCGGCATTTATTTCAATATGTATCGGTGTTAATTCCTGCAGAGTTAATTTATACTCTGAAAGATGAGAAAAGTGGCTGTTTTATAAAAGTTTGGGATATTAAAAGCTATTTTTCTTAAATAAGAAAAATAGCTTTTTTAATTATTTAAACCAATTGAAGGGAGGGCGTTTTATGAAATGATAAAAGTTAAAAATCTATACAAGAAGTTTAATGAGCTTACAGTTTTAAAGGGTATTAACCTAGAGATAAAAAAGGGGGAGGTTATTGCAATAATAGGCCCCTCTGGTACAGGTAAATCGACTTTGTTAAGATGCATAAATTATTTGGAAATTCCAGACAAGGGTACCATAGAAATAGGAAAATTAAAAATAGACTTTGAAAAAATAACTAAAAAGCAAATACATGAATTGAGGAAGCATACATCTATGGTATTTCAAAGTTATAATCTTTTTAACAATAAAACTGCATTAGAAAATATTATGGAACATTTAACTATATAAGATAGGGCAAAATGCTTATATTTAAGCATTTTGCCATCAATATAGTATTAAGAAATTTTGAACTTTGATATGATTTGGTTAAGCTTTACTGTACTATTTTTTAGGTATTGAACTTCTCCATGAACTTCATTTGATTTTTGTAATAATGTGGTTAGCTTTTGTACTATATCTTCAGTATTTTTTGAACCTTCAGCAGCAGCTGAGGATACTTTATCAATTTCTTCAAGCATGCTTTGTATGGATATAAATATATTTTTAGTATTTGAACTGAAATCAGCTATCATATTATGGATAGACTGAGCATCTTCATTGTATTGATTCATCATTTGAAGCATCAATTTATAATCTTTATCAATATCATTTTCCATAAACTTTAACATATCATTTGAATGGTGGGATAAGTCTTTTACTGAGCTAATTACATTTTTAGTTATATTTTGCATTTCATTAATAGTATTTTTTGAGTCATTCGCTAATTCACCTATTTCACTGGCAACTACGCCAAAACCTTTGCCTTCTTCTCCTGCCCTGACTGCTTCTATATTGGCATTTAAGGCCAGCAAATTTGTTTTTGATGTAATTTCTAATATAGCTTCAGATAGATTTTCGATTTCATTTACTTCTTCTGCGTTTGTCAGAGATTTTGAAAGATTTTCTTTTGTAGTTGACAATGTGTCAAATATTTTATTATGTGACTTTATAAAGTTGTCCAGAGCGTTTTTGGCAGTTGTACTAATTTCACTGACGGATACTGACATTGACTGAGAATTATCAGAAATATCTTTAATTGAATTTTCTATATTGGATGATGAGGCATTCATCTCATCTGTGGATGCTGCCGTATTTCTCATACCCTGTGATAATTCCTCTGTTAAAGTAGATAGATTTTCTATCATTGCATTGAGCTCTAAAACTATATCGGTAAATATTTTAACTGATTTGTCCATATTTTTAGCTTCTTCAATTAAATTCTGTATAATTTCAGAAACGTTTATCCTGATTTTATTAAAACCTACAGCTAAATTACCAATTTCATCTTTCCTCTTTATGTAATCATCTTTAATTGAAAATACAAAGTTCCCATTTGCCATCTGCTTACATATTTTCGTGAGGTAATTAATAGGATCGGATATATTTTTTGCGATTAAATATCCTATTATTATACTTAAAATTAAAAAAACAATGGATATAGCGATACATTTCATTCTTAAAGAAGTCAGACCTGATAATACTTCGCTTTTATTAACTTCAATAGCCATTGACCATCCTAACTTTCCAATTGGTCCATATATTATAAATCTTTTTACACCGTTAAATGTGTGGTTTCCAAAACCGCTCTTTCCATTTGTCATTTGTTTTACTAAATCAGGTATGTTAATAAAATCTGAATCCTTATCAATAATTTTTGCTGTTGCAGAAGTAACGGTATCCACATTTTTCTTGTTGGTATTAGTTTCGGTAGGTTCTTTAATATTTATACTTTTTTTGGCTATTTCAATATTTGAGTGACCAATAGTTTCTCCCTGTTTGTTAAGTACAATAATATTTCCAGATTTTCCGTATTTTATATTTTTAACAAAACTGCTTAATTCATATCCATCTCTTATGGAAATCAATACGCCAGTAATATTATTGTTTGTTTTTATGGGAACAGCATATACCATTACAGGGGAATCTTCTTTACCCATTTTAATAGGATCAGTAACAACTCTTTCACCATTGATTGCTTTTTTGAAGTAATCGGTATTTTTAACATCTTCAATTTCACCGTTATCGTATATGGCAGTTCCCTGACTGTTTATTACTGCCATTCTCAAACTGCCTAAGGATTTTGTCTTTTTTGATAGTATTTCCTTGATATTTTGTATATCAGTATTGTTATTAACTGTTGTAGGTAAATTTTCACTGGACCCTAATCCTTCTAGTATAGTAAATTGATTAATTACAAATTGATTGATATTTTCTGATCCCTGGGTAACAAAGTTTGGCATTGTTTGTCTTACATCTTGTACCAATATATTCTTAGCTGAATTATACAGTTGCAGGGCTAAACCTGTACAAACTATTATAGACAGCAAGCTAATTAATATAATAATTCTTATTTTTATACTTTTCATATCAATTCCTCCATAGATGCAGATTATGGTCTTTAGGCGTGATTATAGTTGAAATTTTAAGAAGACTAATACCTAATTAGCTATAATATACTAAAGATAATATTATTATACAATAATATTTGAAGAGATGTAATTGTTGCTTTTTGAATGAACGAATAAATCCTCCTTAGAAGGAGGATTTAAGAAGAACTTTTATTCTAATCACTTAAAATACAGCATACAATAACTGTTATGGGGATTGTAAAGATTAAACCTATGCTTCCGGCTAAAGTTTTAATAATTTCACAAGCTATCATATCCTGATTTACTATATCTAAAAAATTACTGTTATTGGCTAAATAACCTAGAACTAAACATATTGAACCACTAATATAAGCAAGAATTAAAGTTGTAGCCATAGTTCCCATAGTATCTCTGCCTACAACCATTCCCGCTTTCATAAGTCTGCCGGGACTGATTTTAGGATGTGCTTCTTTTATTTCTGTCATGGTTGATGCTATAGACATACTTACATCCATTACAGCCCCCAGGGCTCCTATAAGTATGGCTGCAAATAGAATAGCTTTAAAATCAAGTGCATGTTTAAGAGGAATATCCATAAGCAGCTGAGCCTCTTCCGTACCTACTCCAGAAACTTTAGTCAAATTGACCACTATAAATGATATAACTCCTGATATAACTACTCCACTAGTTGTTCCAATAATAGCTGAAATGGTTTTTCGATTTATTCCTCCTATAACGATTAAAGATACAATGGCTATGGCAATACAGACAAATATTGAAATAGTTATAGGATTGTATCCTTGTAAAATTAAATTTAGAAATACCTTTATTACCATAAAACAGGTAAATGTCAATGTTATTATAGACTTAAATCCTTTGCCTTTTCCAATTAATATCATAGAAAGTATAAAGAATATAAGTAAGTAAGTTAGGGGCTTGTCCCTGGCAACCTGATAAATATTAGATGAGGTTATATTGCCATTACTATCTTCACTTATAGATAGAAATACTTGATCTCCCTCATTAAAAATTAAATTTCCTTGTTTGGAAGGATCTACAGTATTTTTTATAGTGACATCTTCACCTTTATGCTTTCCACTTGAAATTTGTATTTTTAATGTCTGCTCTTCTAGAACAACATTTTTGTCACCTGCGGCAATATTCTTTTTTTTATCAGATACTATTTGTACAATTTTAGCTCTAATGGAATCTGTATTTATAGTTTGTGAATTATCATCTGCAAATACTTTTAAAGGAATTATACTTTGTACAATAAATAAGAAAAGAATGACTAAAGAAAAGAAATACTTTTTACTCTCTTTTGTAAACAGTTTTAACATCCCCTTTTTGTTATTTTAATTTACTTAACTATTTATATGAGAAAAATAAATTGTTTATTACTCACTAAAAAGGGGATAGTTATCAATTTGTGCTATTATTCAGGTACAGCAGATATATGTGAATTTATTTTAAACTATTATAAATTATTTCTAAATTATTTTTCATACTTTCAATATAGTTTTTGTTATCTTCTTTACTTTCAAGTGTATATATTTTTTCAACCTTGGCACCTATTTCATTGGCCAGGGTGGTAGATACTTTAGGACTTACCATGTCTTCCATAAATATAGTCGTTATTTTATTTTGTCTGCAGTAATCTACCAGTTCTTTCAATTTTTTTGTAGAAGGTTCTCCTTCTGCAAATACATTTTCTACACTGTTTTGAGTTAGACCGTAATCTCTACAGAGATATGCAAAGGCAGCATGGCCTGTCACAAAATTTTTATTCTTCACAGTTTCAAATTTTTTAGTATATTCATTATGAAGATCCTTTAGCTGTTTTGAAAATTCATCATAATTTTTTTCATAGAATTCTTTATTTGAAGGGTCCACTTTAACTAAAGCATCTTTAATATTCTTGGATTCAACTTCTGCACCCTTTAAACTAATCCAAATATGAGGATCATATTCTCCGTGTTCTTCTATTTCTTCAGCATCAGTATTTTTGATGGGATTTGAGTCCTTTGAAGCATTTACTACAACTAAATTTTTATTATCAATAGATTTTAAAACTTTGTCTGTCCAGGATTCCATACCTAGTCCGTTGTATATAAATACATTGGCACTGCTTAAATTTTTAAGGCTTTCTGTAGTTGGCTCAAAATCGTGAGGTTCCGTGCCGTTGGGAACTATTGTAGTAATGGCAATCTTATCTTTTCCAATAGCTGAAGCAAATTCTTTCATAGCATTAAAGGATACTACAACTTTTATTTTGGATTGGGAGTTTGTATTAGTAGTTTCAGCTGTTTTGCTGCTGCAGCCGGCAAAAATAAACATGAAAGAAGTAATTAGAAAAGAGCATAATACTATTTTGCATAGCTTGTATTTTTTACACACTTGTATTTTCACTCCTTAAAAAATAATATTTAGATGCAAATGGTTTGCATCTAAATATATAATACTTAATAAAAAAGATATTGTCAATTATATAGAATATTATTACAATTGGAGATGAATCATTTGATTTTTTTGTGATATAATAAAAGTAATTTATGAAAAGTAGCTATTACTGCAAGTAGTAATAGCTGCTTTTAAAATTAAACTATTCCCTGCTCCATCATAGCTTCTGCTACTTTTAGAAAGCCAGCTATATTGGCACCAACTAAATAGTTTCCTTTGTGACCATAAGCTTCTGCTGCATCGTAGGTATGCTCATGGATGCTGGACATAATGTGGCGCAGGCGGGTATCAACTTCATAAAAAGTCCAGCTTGTACGGATGGAATTTTGACTCATTTCCAGTGCGGAAGTTGCCACTCCGCCGGCATTGGCTGCTTTTCCAGGGGCATAGAGTATTCCTTCACTTTGTAAAAGTTGTATGGCCTCAATGGTTATAGGCATATTTGCACCTTCAACAACCATTTTTACACCATTTTTAATGAGATTTGAGGCATCTTTTGCATCCAGTTCATTTTGTGTAGCACAAGGCAGGGCAATATCACAAGGAATGGACCATATACCTTTACCTCTGTGATATTCTGCATTTTTGTGAATGGATATATAATCTCTGAGACGGCTGTGGTTAACCAGCTTGATTTTTTTCACTGTTTCTAAATCTATCCCTTCTTTATCATATATCCACCCTGTGGAATCACTAAGTGCTATGACTTTACCGTCTAATGCTGCGGCTTTTTCTGCAGCATAGATAGCTACATTGCCTGAACCTGAAATAATAATTTTCTTGTTTTTAATGGAATCGTTTTTAATTTTCAGCATTTCTTCTGCGAAATAAATTACACCATAACCAGTTGCCTGAGTGCGGGCTAATGATCCCCCGTAAGTTAACCCTTTACCAGTTAAAACGCCGTGAAAACGATTAGTTAATCTTTTATACTGACCATACAAATATCCAATTTCACGACTTCCAACACCAATATCACCGGCAGGTACATCTGTATCTGGTCCTATATGATGAAAGAGTTCAGTCATGAAACTCTGACAAAATACCATTATTTCATGGTCGGATTTACCTTTGGGATCAAAATCTGCACCGCCTTTACCGCCTCCAATAGGCATACCGGTCAGTGAATTTTTAAAGATCTGCTCAAAACCAAGAAATTTGATGATACTTAGATTAACAGAAGGGTGAAAACGAAGTCCTCCTTTATAAGGGCCAATGGCACTGTTGAATTGCACACGAAATCCACGGTTTACCCTTACTTTTTTATTGTCATCCATCCAGGGTACACGAAACATCAAAACTCGTTCCGGCTCCACTATACGTTCCAAAAGTCCCATCTCTTTGAAGTGGCTGTTGGAATCAATTACAGGTCTAATAGAATTCAGAACTTCTGTGACAGCCTGAATAAACTCTTTTTGCGGGGCATCTTTTTTAATGAGTTCTTCCAGTACGGAATCAACGTAAGACATAATGATCACTCCTATCCTTTAGCAGTAGTTTTAATTATAGTAAAAAAAAGCAATTTATACAACATAAAACTGAAAATTAATTCATAAAAATCATATATCTTTTTTATTGAATTCATACATGCCAACAATTATAAAAATAACAAATACCGCCAGAGATATTATATACATATAATTGGGGCAGGGAAAATTTAAATTTGAACCATTTAAAAGTGCCCTTCCAGGATAAGCCCAGGGAAATAATATCCAGTATCTGGTGTTGTTTATAAGCACTGATGGAAGAGAAAATACCACTCCTACTCCTAAAGGAACTGCAATGTTTTCAAATTTCATGGTAAAGTAATATTGAATTGCTATAACAGGAAGTGAAGCTATAAAGCACAACAGGGGAGAATATATAATCTCTCTTGGCATACTCTCATTATGGGGTGCTGCAATTATTCCTGCAGCAATTATAAGTAGAGTAAATACAAAAAGATTTAAAAGTACCATACCGCAGCCTATAAATAGTTTTGATATGTATATATCACTTCTTTTTACAGGTAATGCAAGTATTCTTTTAAAGTTATCTCCACTGTTTTCTATTCTCACTAAAACTGCAACTAAAATAGTAATAAATAAAGCCATGAGAAATAGTCCATAAAACATGGAACTTTGAGTGTATACCTGCTGCCATATGTTCTGACCTTTTGATGTGAAGAGATCCCTGTATCTTAGGAAATTTGCAAAGCCTAGGATTACGAAAAACAAAGGCAAAAACATAACTATGCCCAGTATTTTTGAATGTTTTAATTTTAATAATTCCACTTTATATATATTCTTCATTTTATACACCACCTATTTGATATCCCTTCTATTAAATTCTAAAATTCCTATGATAAGCCATAATATACCTGAGATTGCTCCAAAAATGGCAGCTGCATGGGCATCATTCATGTCCCCTAGAGGAAGTGATCTTAAAACACAGGAAAATGGATTTATATTTCCAAGTATCTTACTCTGTGCAAGCATATATGATCCTATAGTACCTGCAAATCCTATGGCAGCGGCAACTAAGGAATTTTTGATGTAGCAGCTTATAAACTGCTGGAAACTTACTACTCCTGAGACTGCAGCAATTTCCAGAAGTACATATTTAAAAATCAATGCAGAATTTCCTTCAATTCCAAAGAACTTTTTTATAAGTATTACAAAAACCCCATTTAAAGCTATTAAAGCAACTGAGGCTGTAAATACTATAATCCATTTGGATAGATAAATTTTCATTCTTTTTACAGGTCTTGCCACTATTTGTTTCCAGGTATTTTCACTGTATTCCATGTAGTTTACAATAAAAGCTATTACTACCACAGATAAATTTAAAAGTATGAACCACAATGTAGATAAATGATTTTCATAAAGCAGAACATCCATTTTATTATAAATTCCTATTTGAGCTAATTCCCTTATTCTACTGTTTTCCATTAAATAATCATATCTTAGATGAAGATCTATAAATAAAAGAATAGATGAAAATATGGGAATAAAAAATACACCTTTCCACAACAGGGATTTTTTATACTTTGCCAATTCAGATTTTAAAACACATATAAAGCTCATATATTTTTTCCCCCTTCGGTGAGAAGAAGAAATATTTCTTCAAGAGATTTTTGTACTTCTATAAATTTAAATACTCTGTTGTCATTTAATATTAATTGCTTTAAGATTTCATAAGGCTCCACTTCCAGGGGTTTTACAAAAATATCATCATCTTTTATTTTGTATTTATAGCCATGATCATTCAATGTATGGGCTGCTTTTTTCAAGTCCTTCACTCCTATACAGATTTCACCTTTACTTCTTGAGTGAAGTTCTTCAAGGGTACCTTGAAACAACATATTTCCTCTGTTTATGATACCTATGTCATCTGCTGTAAGTTCAATTTCACTTAAATTATGGCTGGATATAATTACTGTCATATTATAAATTTTAGGAAGATTTTTTATAAGCTCCCTTATTTCATGAATTCCAGAGGGGTCAAGTCCATTAGTAGGCTCGTCCAATATTAAGAGTTCCGGCTTTGATATAAGTGCCTGGGCAATTCCAAGTCTTTGCTTCATTCCAAGAGAAAATTTTTTGCATTGTCTATCCTTCCATTCAGTAAGTTTTACAAAATCTAAAACTTCATCAATGTATTTATAATCGAGTTCCAAAAGTTTTGCTGTTACTTCCAGATTTTCATAGGCAGTTAAATTTCCATAATAGGAGGGAGATTCAACCAGAGAGCCAATTTTTCTCAAAATGGTCAGTCTGTTTTCCTTTAAATTTTTATCAAATATTTTAATTTGTCCTTTTGTAGGTGTTATAAGTCCCAGGAGCATTCTTATGGTTGTAGATTTTCCAGCACCGTTTGGCCCCAGAAATCCATATACCCTACCTTTTTTCACTGTAAGGCTCAGCTTGTCTACTGCCTTAAAATCTTTAAATTCCTTGGTTAAGTTTTTAGTCTCTATAATTTTTTCTGACATAATTTTTTCTCCTTTAATTCATTGTGAGTTTATAATATAAGTTCAAGCTTAAGTTCTGCTTATAGGAACCTTATGAGAACCTTAAAATTTTGATGTGTAAATCAAAAATATTAAATAATGTTATAATTGAGGCAGATAATATTCATATTGGAGGACTAATATGTATGATGAAATTTTAGATAAAAAAATTCTTTTAATTGATGATGAAATAGAATTGTTGAAACTTATGGAGACGGTTCTCAGAAAAGAAGGCTTCAAGAGGATATTTAAAGCTTTAAAGGGCACAGATGGCATAAATTTATGTAAAAATGAAAAACCTGATATAGTAGTTTTAGATGTTATGATGGAGGATATGGATGGTTTTGAAGTTTGCAGGGCTATCAGAGAGTTTTCTTATGTACCTGTTATTTTTTTATCTGCCAGAGGTGACCATATAGATAAAATACTGGCTCTTGGACTGGGAGCAGATGATTATGTAACAAAACCTTTCAGCCCTAAAGAAGTTGTGTTTAGAATTAAAGCTCACTTAAGGAGAAATATATACATAAAAAATGAACTTACCATGAAGAAGGAGAAAATATGCTTTGGAGATTTAATTATTGATTTTAAAAAGGGAGAAGTGTTAAAGAGCGGCAAAAATATTACACTTACCCCTAAAGAGTATCATCTTTTATGTTATATGACGCAAAATGCCAATCAGATATTGACAAAGGAGATGATATGTGATGAGGTGTGGAATGATAATTATGAAGGATATGACAATACCATAATGGTTCATATGAGAAAGCTTAGACAAAAATTAGAAAGTAATCCCTCAAAGCCTCAATATATAGTTACTGTAAAGGGACTGGGATATAAGTTTAATATTCCCCAAGATTAATATTTTTTATTTAGAGGTAGCAGCTTATGAAATTTATGAACAAAATTAAAACCAATTGGAGCCTTACAACAAAATTTTTAGTGACTCTGGTATTTATAATTATGATAGAGTTTATTGTAGTTATGTTTGTATGGAGAAGCGCTATTATATACACCAAAAGTAATTTGCCAGGATTTAATCCTGAAAAGTTTACATGGACTTTTTCAAAATATATAGATATTGAAGATAATAAGCCTGTTTTGAATGATGAAGGTAAAAATGAGCTTGTAAAAAATAAAGCCTGGATTCAAATAATAGATGAAAGTTTTAAGGAAATCTATTCTTTTAAAAAGCCACAGGAGGTACCAAAGGTATATACTCCCATAAAAATGGCCCATATTTATAAATATGATATAGCCAATTATTCTATATTTATAAGTGAAAAAGAATATGATAATGAAAGTTTTGCATATATTATAGGTTTTCCTACCTGGCGTATAGCAAAACACACTGTTATTTTCAATCCAACTGCACTTAGAAATTTTTTTGGAGGAGGGTTTATTGTACTTTTAGCTGTAAATGTTACTATTGCAGTGATTGCCTCTTATTTTATATTTGGAAAAAGAATGGGAAGGCCACTTGAAACTATTATTAACAGCATAAATGAGCTTTCCAGAGGACATTATGAAACTAATCATATGGAACAGGGGGTTTATAAAAATGTATTTGCCAATTTAAATAATTTAGGCAAAACTCTTAAAGAAAATAAAAATAAAAGAGAAGAAATGGAAAAGGTAAGGGAGAACTGGATTTCCTCCATATCCCATGATGTAAAAACCCCCCTGTCTTCTATAAAAGGATATGCTGAAATAATGAAAGATTCCGATTACACTTTTTCACAGGATGAAATTTTAGATTATTCAAAAATAATATACGATAAATCTTCCTATATTCAAGGATTAGTTGAAGATTTAAATTTCACTTATAAATTGAAAAATAGAACTATACCCTTAAAAAAAGAAAATGTAAATGTGGTGATACTTATTCAAAATATAATTGTGGAAATTTTAAATCACCCTCTATATTCAAATAGAAATATAAATCTTTATTTTGAAAGAGAAAATATAAATATTTTAACAGATAAAAATCTATTTAGAAGAGCCATCTCCAATTTGATTTTTAATGCCATAATACATAATCCACAGGAAGTTAGGGTGGATGTTTCAGTTTATAAAAAAGATAGAGTTCACATTTTAATAAAAGATAATGGCAGGGGAATATCCCAGAATGATTTAAAGTACATTTTTGAAAGATATTACAGAGGTACAAATACCAATGTTTCTGTTGAAGGTTCTGGACTTGGCATGGCCATATCCAAACAGATAATAGATGTCCAGGGAGGCAGTATAAATGTAGAGAGTACTTTAGGGAAGGGTACCAATATAGATATAGTACTGTAGTAAAAATGAAAGGAAAATTTATATGAAAAGAATACTTATAGTAGAAGATAATATAGCTTTAAGCACAGGGCTCAGTTTTGATTTGGAGAGGGAAGGTTATAAGGTTGATACAGTTTGTAGTTCTGGACAGGCCAGAGAAGCTGTAAGGGAAACTGAGTTTGATTTAATTGTACTGGATATAAATCTTCCAGATGGCAGCGGCTTTGAACTCTGCAGATGGATAAAGGAATTAAAAGACATTCCTCTTATATTTCTCACTGCCTGTGATATGGAAAAGGATACTATAAAAGGTTTTGAATTGGGTGCTGATGACTATATAACCAAGCCTTTTAGCGTGGGGATTTTTAGAAGACGTGTGGCAGCAGTATTAAAACGTTGTGAAAAAGAGAACATAGGGAATATTTACAATGATGGATATCTAATGGTTGATTTTGATAAGTTGATGGTAATTAGAGAGAATAAAGCATTTATGCTTACATCTTCTGAGTATAGGCTTATGAAAATTTTTGTTGCCAACAGCGGCAAGGTTCTCACAAGACAAATTTTATTGCAGAAACTTTGGGATAATGATGGAAATTTTGTTGATGAACATGCTCTGACTGTTAATGTAAACCGTCTTAGAAGTAAAATACAAAATAAAGGTCATAAATATATTAAAACTGTCTATGGAATGGGTTATATGTGGGTAGGTGAAAAATGCAATGTTTTATAGTTCTTCTTCAAAGGGTATTTATATAAGCTGGGCAGTATTATGGATTTTTACCTTTATATGTTTTTGCTGTGTTACATTTCAGATAACAGAAAAATGGAGTCTGCGTCTTTTACTCCTTGGATTTGCAGCTCTTTTTCAGTTTATAGCCCTGTTGGCTGTGGCTGCCCTTAGAGGTAAAATTGTATATTTTTCTGAATCCATGAGTGTGTATCTGGATAACATGATAAAAGGCAGTGAAGAGGTGTACTTTAATTTAGAAACAGAAACCTTAATGGCAAAACTTCAGATAAAATTAAAGCGTCTCTATGACATCATGAAAAATAACAGCAATAAAAATATAAGTGAGAAAATGGCCATACAAAGATTGGTATCTGATATTTCCCACCAGGTGAAAACTCCCATTGCCAACATAAAAATGTATAATACCATTTTAAGAGAGCGTTCAATGTCCTGGAAAAAGCAGCAGGAGTTTTTAAAGTCTTGCGATATCCAGATAAATAAACTGGATTTTCTCCTGCAGTCCATGGTTAAAATATCCCGTTTGGAAACAGGAGTTCTTCAAATATGTCCAAAATCGTATCCTATTTATAATACATTGGCAGAGGCCCTAGGAGAAGTGCTTGTAAATGCAGAGAAGAAGAATATCCATATTTCAGTACAATGTGATTCACTGCTGGTTGTTAACCACGATAAAAAATGGACAAGCGAAGCTCTCTATAATATTTTAGATAATGCAGTAAAGTATACAGAGAAGGGGGGCAGTATAGAAATAAAAGTAGATAAATGGGAATTTTACACAAAAATAGATATTAAGGATACGGGAAAAGGAATTTGTGAAAAGAACCAGGGGGCAATTTTTAAAAGATTTTACCGTGAGCCGGAGGTTCATGATGAAGAAGGTATTGGCATTGGACTTTATCTTTCCCGTGAAATTATTACCCTGCAAAAAGGGTATATTCAGGTAAAATCTAAGCCTGGGCAGGGTTCTGTTTTTTCTGTTTTTATTCCAAATTACTAAAAATTAAAATCTCTCAAAATTGTGAGTTTTCAGAGACATTTTAGAGACATTGGCATTTTATAATTGAGGCAGTAAAGAGAAGGAAGGTGTAATTTGTGAATGCTGTTGTACAAATTTCAGATTTAAAAAAATATTATGGTAGAGAACCTAATCTTGTGAAAGCCTTGGATGGCGTAAATCTATGTGTGGAACCAGGGGAATTTATTGCCATTGTAGGTACATCGGGAAGTGGAAAATCTACTCTGCTGCACATGATGGGAGGCCTTGATAAACCAACTTACGGCAGTGTCATAATTGAAGGCAGAGAATTATCTGAGATGAATGATGAAGATCTCACTATTTTCAGGAGAAGACAAATTGGCTTTGTCTTTCAAAATTATAATCTGGTTCCTATTTTGAATGTGTATGAAAATATTGTGCTGCCTGTTGAATTGGATGGAAACAAGGTGGATAAGGATTATGTGGACAAGGTTATTTCAATGCTTCATTTGGAGGATAAGTTAAATAGTCTGCCCAATAACCTTTCTGGAGGTCAGCAGCAGAGGGTAGCTATTGCGCGGGCCCTTGTAAGCAAACCTGCTATTATTCTTGCAGATGAGCCCACGGGAAACTTAGACAGCCGCACCAGCCAGGAAGTGATGGGACTTTTAAAAATGAGTAACAATGAATTCCATCAAACTTTGGTGATGATAACTCACAATAGTGAAATTGCCCAGCTTGCCCATAGAATTATCCGTATTGAAGATGGAAAAATTATGGACAGGGAGGTGTGATGGATGCTTCAAAATAATAATGGGAAAGTTATAAATCATCTGGCAGTGAGCAGCCTTAAGAGTAATAAAATGCGTAATTTTTTTATTGTATTTACAGTGGTACTGTCTGTAAGTTTATTAGCAGTCATGAGTTTTTTCTATTCAGCTTGGAGGGAAAGTGATAAAAAAGCAGTGGCAAAGGTTCAGCATGTTATATATGAAGGTGTAAATAAGGAGCAGTTTGAATCACTTAAAAAGGATAAACGTATAGAATATGCCGCTATTTACAAACCGGGGCAGAGTTTTGAAATGGAGGGACATATGATCCGCCCTGTTTATTTTGATGGCAATTCTAAAAAGATTGAGACTATAAAATTGTCTTATGGAAAATTGCCGGAGAAGGAAAACGAAATTGTTGTAGATAAATCCTATATGAGAGAGATAAAAAGGAAAGCAAAGATTGGAGAGACTATTTCTTTTACTTTTTTAGATGGAACTACTGAAAAGTTTGTTATTTCTGGTTATACGGACAGCGGGGCAAATTTGGGAGCATATCCTGTATTATTTTCAAAGGAGTATGCTGAAAAAGGGGAGCAATTTAAAAATGTACCCTATGGTGCTCTTGTCCGTATAAATGGCGCAGAAAAGATGTCAAAAGATCAATTTATTGAAGTTATTCATTCCATTGGACAGGATTATGGCATTGAACGTAAATATATAAATGAGAATAATTCTTTTGCCAATATGCTGTCTATGAATTTCCAGGAGGGTATGGTTATAATTGGTATAGGTATCGGTATTTTACTGGTAAGTATCTTAGTTATCTACAGCATATTTTATATTTCTGTTGTAAGCCGCATACGACAGTTTGGACAGTTTCGTACCCTGGGTATGACCGGGAGGCAAATCCGTAAAATGGTAAATAGAGAAGGGCTTATTCTCTGTGCAGTTGGTATACCTATAGGACTCGTTATAGGGGGAATAATTGCATATTTTTTAAAGCCGGAGGGCTGGAACTGGATTAATTCTGCATTCATTGCTGTAATTGTAGCTGCAGCAGATATTATAACACTGCTTTTTTCTATTCACAAACCGGCAAAGCTGGCATCAACTGTATCTCCACTGGAAGCTTCTAAATTTTCCTTTTATTCCGGTGGAAAAAAAGAAACCTCAAAGCTCCATAGAAGAATTACTCCAATGAATCTTGCACTTATGAATTCTGTACGAAACCGGAAAAAGACATTTTTGACAATGCTGTCTCTTGGTATAGGTGGAGTATTATTTTTAATGGCGGCCACTTTTATAGTTTCTATCAATAAAGGCGAGTATTCAAGACAGACAGCATTTTATTTTGGAGAGTATTTAATTGAGTTTTCCTACAATAAAGTTGAGACTTCAGAGCATGGATATAGTGATATTCAAATAAATAATCCGTTAAATGAAAAGCTGAAGGAAAAGATAAAAGCTGTTCCAGGGGTAAAGGGGATTAAGAGTTTTAAGCAGGTAAATATCCAGTATGAATACAATAATGAAAAAGCAGGGGACTATTTAACACCATTTACCAGGGATAAGACATCATTACTGAAAAAACTCTTGAGTGAAGGAGATTTTGATTATGATAAAATGATAAAAAATAATGAAATTTTAGTAATAGCCAATGATAATGTAAAAGAGCTTTATGGATGGAAATTTAAGGCTGGAGACAAGATAAAGATACATTACTATAATGGAAAGCCCATGGAAAAGGAACTTAAAATTGCAGCCTGTATAGATGATTATGTGTCCTATAAGGATTTAGAGGGGCCTTGGGGATATTTTCTCATTCCTGATGAAGCACTTAATCACCTGATGAACAATATGAATCTTACCACTGGATTTATAGTATCTGCTTCTGATTTTAAAAAAGAGGGAGAGCAAATTGAGAAGAATCTCAATAAAGTAGTGGATGAAAATCCTCTTTTAAGTATGGATACATTGAGAGAGAGGATGGAACAGGATGAGAATAGCTTTAGTATTATGTATGGAGTTATTCTGGGACTGGCTGCATTTATAGTGTGTTTTAGTTTTATTAATCTTATAAATACTTTGATTATGAATATTTTAACTCGAAGGCAGGAACTTGCCATGATGCAATCTATCGGTATGAGCAGCAGACAACTAGCTGTAATGCTGCAGAGTGAGGGAATTATCCTGGCAGTAGGTAATATTTTTATAACACTGGTGTTAGGTACAAGCCTTGGGTATTTGCTGATACAGGCAATGAGAGATATAGGGACTGAGTATTTCCATTACCACGTTCCAGTCTGGTACTTATTAGGGTATGCCCTGATAATTTTGCTTTTGCCTATGGTAATTTCTGGAGTGCAGATTCACTTTTTTAAGAAAGATTCTCTGATAGATAGGTTGAGAGAGCAAGAATAGGTTCTTCCCCCTAAAGGATAACATATTCTAAGTGCTAAAGACACTAAGAATACTGTTAATAAGATTCAGATGGAAAAAAGCATTCCTCATGAGCAAACTCCGTCCAAACCTAAGAATCACTTGATGTATCGGTAGGAGTTCTGACAAATAATCCACACAGTCCTATTCCTGCAAATAATAAAAAGCCGAAAGCATAGGATGTCAGCTCAATGATTGATCCTGCTGTAAGTGAGCCGAAGGACTGACCTATACCCAAAAACAGAAAACCCAGGCTCACTCCTAAAAAAGGTGCTTCAACAAATAGTTTTACTGCCCAAACGATGAAGACACCGGTTACAAAAATATAAGAAATACCAAATAAGAGTGCAGAACAATAAATGCTTATGGTTGAGGGTATTGTAATTAAGCATATTGAAGTCAACAAGACAAGGAGAACGCCTCGATAGGAAGTCGCTAACCCAAACTGCTTAATAAAATTGCCTGCAACTCCTCCCAAAATCCCTGCGATTCCCATCAGAATCCAAAAGAACATACTTTCCATTGTGCTTATGTCATACTCTGTGGTTAAAAAACTTCTAGAAAAGGTCCAATAAATAGAAGAACTTATGCCTGTAATAAATGCAGCAGTGAATAAATTAATGCTTCTTTTCCATGGAATATTCCATCCATTCTTTCTTATAGGTAGGTCAGATTGTTTAAATTGATGATCTGTTTTTGGAATGCTGTGGCGATTCCACATCATAACAATGAAGCTAATGGCAGCAAAGAATATATAGGCTAGCCGCCAATAGGTATTAAAAAATAGTGCCAGTGGTCCTGATATGATTAAACCAAAGCTAGTACCAGTATTAATCCATGTATTTCCCTTATCCTGTTCCTCTGGCTTCAAATTAACTGCAGCAATTTTGCTGAATGCAGGGGAGGACAGACCACTTCCTATGCCGGCAATAAATGTACTGATTGATAGCAGATATAGATTTTGAGAAAGTGCAATGCAAAGTGTTCCAACTACAGCACTGAAACCAGAAATTTGGATGACATTATATGCTCCTGCTCGATTAATTAATAATGAAGAAAACACTAAAGTTAGGCAGTATGCTATGTAAGCAAGGGAACTGGGCACTCCGGCCTGCATTTCTGACAGATTAAGTGAGTTTGAGATATCTGGCAGGAATAGACCATAACTGAATCTGGCAAAGGCATAGGTTACACTAATCATTGCAATACCAGGAAATACAATTTTCTTCACAATAATCCCCCTCTATATAGAACGTTCATTATATTTTTATTAAAAATAAAAAGTCTTATATAGAAATGTATGGTTAGATAAGCTTGGATAGTTCTATTAACTGTTCCCCCACTTTTTCTATATCTTCTGTTTCTGCCAATGCTGTTGCTCCTTCGAATAGGATCATTAATTTAAGTGCAGCTGATTCATCTAAACCATACTGGCAAAACTTATATAGCAAATGCTGCTTGTGCTGATTTACAAACTGTACTATCTCATTACTGGGATCTGCTCCGAATTCCTCTTTTGCCCGTAGGAACATGCACCCCTTTGCGCTATATTCTTTCAGCCATTGAAGATGAGCCTTTGCTAATTCCACAACCGGTTCTTCAGTATGAGCAATACCGGAAGCCAGATATGAAAAATACCTTTTTTCTCTTCTTTTTAATACTTCCATAATTAAGTCTTCTTTGGAAGCAAAATGGTTATATAATGTCATGACAGCCACATTTGCTTCGTTGATCACTCGTTTTAGTCCGATTGAATGGAAGCTGTGCTCATAAAACAGTATTTCCGCTTTATTTAATAAATCTTCCTTCTTTGAACTCATAGGTATCCTCCTATATAGAACGTTCATTCTATTTTTAATATTCTATCATGATAAATATGTGTTTGTCAATTTGTAAAATGTAAAGTATATTGATTCACAGTTCTTTTGTGTCTGTTTTTCTTTAAAAGTTTTGTTTTGAAAGAGTTTCGTCTGAATTGAATTCTTGTGTTCATTATATTTTTACTTTCTATATAGATTATCTATACCAGTATTATAAGTGCAGTATAGTAAATAAACTTAGGGTCCCCAGACTAATGTTCCTATGACAAAATAAATAATTGGAATTAATAATACAATCGTATTGAGGATTATTCCTATTAATCCAGTCTTATCATTTTTTTTATTCATATTACATCTCCTCATAATATCTAGTATAATGACTTAGTGAAGTAAAATTTTAATACTAAGTTTAATTAATTTTTATAAATACCTTTACAGACATATTATATCATTTTAACAATTGTTTGTGTTTTTAAATATTAATAATCAGTTCCTTGCCGTAGAACAAAATCCCCTGTTCGGCAAAGTGCTGTGTAATGTCCCCGTAAGAGGTTTTCGGGTCAGCGTACATCTCGAAAATCAGCTTGATGTGTTCCGCTTTGTCCGGGTTGACCACCAGCTTCTTTGTGTTGATACCGTCCATCTTGATTGGTTCCGAATGAAAGCCGTAAGGCGGCTTGCTGCCCATCTTGAAGCCCCGCTGACTGCGGGAATAATAAGCGTCCTGCACCTGTTTCTGTTGGCACTGTTCTTGGCATATTAGGCGTTGCTGGTATGGTTTGGAATAAGCGAATGACACCTTGATGAATCGACTAGAGAAACGAAAATTGGAAAGGAGAGAAATCAAAATGTCTAAAAAAGAAGAAATATTTGAACTAGCTAAAATAAAGTTATATAATCTCAAAGAAAAGTTGAACTTTAGCGACTTACAGTTTGAAAGAATAAAATCGACAATATTTAAGGCATCAATATGGGATAAAGAAATAGACAAGGCAATTGCCGATTTTATGGATGAATTTGATGAAGATGAAAAAGAAGAAATGAAATTTAGATATGAAACAGCCAAGTTAGCCAGTGTCTCTGCCAAAGAGTTGTGGAATCAATTAAATAAGTGTGTAGATATTGAATTGCCAAAAGAAAGTATGATTGTAATTTTATGCGGCTTTATTGAGTATTTTGAAGAGTTTGCAAATCAGTTTAATAATCATGAAGATACAGAAATACTTATAAATCTTAAAAAAACCTTGGATAATATAAACAAAATGTGAAATGTATCTTAGATAGATTAAAATCGGATCTCTACGCCTATCCAGCCAGTCATGGGACGAGTAGTATTTTGATGACACAAAATCTCCACTCTTAAACCCTTTGACTGGCTGAATTTTCTTCTTTTGTTCATCTGTAATTTCTATATATCTTAAAGTTTCAGATTTTGAGGAATGACTGAATATATCCATATACCTCGTATTGGCATGATTTGATTTTCCAAATCCGTTTTTTATTCTTTTGAATCATCAAGTAAATATTTACAAATGTCAACATTGATTTTTTGTCTATGTAGACTCATAAGTAAATATTTTGAATTGATTTCTTTGTTGATATTTAACTTAATAAATTCTTTAAATTCTTTGAATGATGGCTTTTTATTAGAGATTAACATATTAAGTTCAGCATGGTCATTCTCTAATTGAGATATTTCACTGCCTTCTAGTCTATCTTTTAATATTGCCAAACTTTTTAGTATTAAGCTTGTTTGATATTCAGTTATATCGTGGTCTATTATAAAGCTAAAAAAGTCAAATTTATAATTATCCATACTTGTAATTATCGTATGAATAAGTTTTATTTTATATTCCAATAAATCTATTCTTTTATTTTGTTCCATAAAGTGTTCCCCTTTGTTAAGATAATTTTTTAGTATGTTTACATAGTTAGGTTAACAAATAGAGCGGATTGTACAAAAAACAGAAATTCCCTGTGGTGGAAGTCCATCGTGAAAATGTGTTTGATGAGGCTGAAATCGGATAAAAAATATTATAGAGAACCTAACTAAAAGTTAAGATTTTTTGTCTGAATTCTTAGGTCCATTATATACGAAAATCGAATATCCTACAATTTTAAAAATATTAGTAAAGTAAGATTTTCCATTGAACTTAAGTTAATATACAGTTGTTTTTCATATAAATACCATATATATTAAGCTTCACTTAATATATACGATAAAGTAATGAGGTGTGTAGTTATATTAATTAAAATAGGAACAACGAAAATCCCTCTCAAATGGATTAATATATTTATGTATACTTATGCTGCCGATATCCCCGTTACTAATTTATAAATAAAGCTCACCATTTATCGAAACAACTGATAATGGATTTTATCTTTCACAAGAAGGTTATTCTAATCTTACTTCAGATGAAGTAAATATTGTTTTAAATTATATAAATAATTCTAACACAGTTTTAAAAGAAGCTACCAAAACAGGAAATTTAACTAAAAGTGGGAATAACTTTATTCAATCGTTAGATAAATTTAGTACCTTTTTAAAGACAACGAAAGAGATATCTATTGGTAGTAACTTAGATAATATAGATAAGGGCTATTGGATATCCTCTAATAGCCTTTATCTTATTCCTATGCGTGTTTTTTAGTATTGAAAAAATAGGAAGAATAGAGTGAAATATTATACTCCGCCTATTTTTTCAATACCTTTATTTGAAATAAATATAATTAAATACATTAAAATAATTATGCCAATTTTAAGAAGATCATAATTTAATTTAAAAATACATATCATCAATAAATATAAAATTATCAATAGTATAGTACTAAAAGTTAATATGAATTTAATTTTTTTATAATTTTCTTGGTTTAGTTTATTTGATTTTAGTAAAGTTAGATTATTTTTATCTATTGTTAAATTTACGAAAAAATTATTATAATATTGTTTGAAAAAACAATAAATACCCATTAAGTAGACTAATATAGTTATTGTTGCAAAAATAGTGAATAAATAATAAATCATAATATATATCTCCTTTTCATATCTTTATTCAATGCCTTAATGCTATCATTATTTATGGTTAACTGGTTAAACATTTTTATATAAATCATTTATTAAGTTAATTTTTTCAAAATAGGAAGTAAGCACTGCTGTGCATTTTTTTATTGATAAGTGTATTGAAATATTAGTAAAAAAATTAATAGAAATTTGGTATAATAAAATTAATAAATCAATTAAAATATAAGGGCGTGAATAACTTTTGACAAAAAAACATGATTTTGATGCAGCATGGAAAACAATATTGGAAGCTTTCGAAGTAGAAATAGTAGAATTACTTTTTCCAGAGCTTTTTTATGAAATAGCATGGGAATTTGGAACGGAGTCATTGGATAAAGAGTTAAATGAAATACAAAAAGAGATATTTGACAAGGAGAACAGTGAAAAAATAATTTCAGATAAAATTATAAAAGCTAAACTAAAATACGGGGGAAGTAAAATACTATTCATACATGTAGAAGTACAAAGCTATATCAGTGGGTATGAGGTTTTTGGAGAGAGAATGTTCAGGTATTTTTATAGGATATGGGATAGGTTTAGATATAAGTATAATGATAAATCAGAAATAATAGCAGCAGCAATTTATACCTATAAAGGAGAAAGAGGAAAAGATAAAAGATACGTATATAAATTACCGGAACTTGAGGAGGATACACTGGTATATAATTTCAGAACTGTGGATGTTGAAAAAATAGAACTGGAAAGTATAAGTGATGAAAATCCATTGAAAATAGTATTTAAAATAGGTAAAAAATTATTAAATACAGGTGCAGCAGATGAAGAAATATATAATGCAAAAATGGAATTGGCAAAAGAACTTAAAAATTATGATAAAGTAAAAAACAATGAACAGATAAAGGCATTAGTAGATTTTCTGGAATATTTATTTTTAATTGAAAACTTAGAGCTGGAAGGTAAATATGAGGAATTTAAAAAATTACAGGGAGGTGTATTTAGTATGTCTGTTGATGAAATAAGGAAAATACACTATACACAAAAAGGGAGAGAGGAAGGAAGAAAAGAAGGGAGAGAAGAAGCTAGATTAAGGGATGTAGAAAGGGTTCTGAAGCTGGTCAATAAGAAATTTAATTGTTCAAATAGAACTTTTAGTGAAAGGATAAAAAAAGCAAGTAGTAATGAACTAAATTTGATTATTGAAAATATTTTAGATATAGAAAAATTAGAAGATATAGAGGGATATTTGTCATGATTAGGCAGCGGTTCTCTTTGGCACAGCAGCCAAGTTTGGGCAGACTATTCACAAAGAAAGCATTTGCTGTAATGGCAGATGCTTTATGATTACCATATATTATAAATTAATACATTGAGATTTTTAGAGCAATTTAAGGCTCTTTTTTATCTAAATGTTATTATAAGTATATAAATATTAAATAGCTTGATTTCTCAGGAGAATGAAAATAAAAATGAGGGCCTTTATGTCTTATTTTAGGGTTGTTATTCATGTATGGAAGTCTTATGAGTTCTCATGTAGCAGCTTTTCGTATTCTTTATCCGAAGGCTACCATTGCTAATACCCCCATCTTCTTCAAAGTGGGGGATAAGCACTGCTACACCCCTGGATAAGTTCTTCCCCTAAAGGATAACGTATTCTAAGTGCTAAAGACACTAAGAATACTGTTAATAAGGTTCAGATTACGATGCGTATTCCTTACAAGCAAACTCCACCTGAGCCTAAGAATCACTTGATGGACTTAGAGTGAAATTGTCCAATCATTTGGGTAAATTATCTCTTGGATATTTATTCTGGGGACGAGGAACAGCGTGTATCTGTTGCAAGGGCAATTTTAAAAAATTCCCCTTGAAAGATTATTTTTTAAATTTTTTACCTGAAATGTTTTACCGAAAGAGGAACTGTGTAAGATAATACTATAGTTACAAAGTCCTTTATTGTATTGAAAGTAGCTGTAGGACAGAGTCATGGATTGTACTGCATTTATTTTTAACAGAGATTGTGTTTTGTTAAAGCCATGGCAGCACATATAGATTATATTTTTATCCATCCCAAAGGCAGTGTTTTTAAATTCCAGGTGTCCCATGATAAATAGGAATAATAAAAATATGAAACTCAGTAATGCAAATTTGGGTTTTATAAAAAAGCAGATGGCTGCTGTAACAGCCCAGAGTATAAATTTTTTATATAAAAATCTAAAGTATGTATTTTTAGGAGGTTTATTTATTTGCCCTGTATATTGAAATTCTTCAAATATATTTTTAAGAATGTGATTTTTAAGAGAAGCATTGCATATTGGGTATAATATGGATTTTTCTCCTTCTTCATCTCCATAGCCTATACTTTCAATTTCCAGAGTGAAAAATTTAAAGCATTGCATTAAAATAGTTTGTTTTATATGTATACCTTTTACCTTTTCTTTGTAAAAGCTATAATTTTTTTTATTTAAAGCTCCATAATTTATATAAATATTTTTTTCATCTGCCCACATTTTAAAATTATAGTATTTAAAGAAATTATATATAATAGACAAACAAAGGCTAATAAGTATCAAGGCAATCACAAAAAATAATATAATCTTTATATTATTATAAATTTTGTCTTTTTGTAATTTATTTATGTAATCTGAAGTATTTATGTTAATAAATGCTTTAAAATAATCATCAAGAAACTGTTGTGCAACCAATAATAGTCCAAGTCCCTTAAATAATGAATTTGAAATAAGTGAATATATAAGTAAGTGTTTTGAACTTAGGATATAATAAAGCTGATTATCTTCTTCAGGGGTGTTTGTAGTAATATTTTGATTTTTAAGCAGAATATTTTTAAGGGTTTCTGTTTTATCCTTATCTAAAGTAAATTTTAATTCACTATCTTTATTTGTATCTCCTGTATCAATTTTAATAGTAGCTACTTTGAAAATTCTTTCTAAAAGTTTTTGAGAAATATCTATTGTATTAATTCTATCTAATGGTATTTCAATTTTTTTTATGCTAAAAATTCCTTCTTCATGATATATTGAGTTTGTTTTTACTATGAAGAAATTTTTTCTCCAGGCCAGAAATTGGTATAAAATAATAACTATAATTAAAATAGCTGATATTAAGATAGATTTTATAAGTCCTATTTTAGTTATCAAAACTCCTATTGATATGATTGCAAAGAATATAAAATTTTTAATCATATTTATAAAATCATAAAATAGTCTTAAAATATGGTTTCTTTCTATTTTATTCAATTTTTTCACCTGCTTCTATAAGTAAATTAAGATTTTTAGTGATTTTTTCTGCTTTTTCCACAGGCAGGGCAGGTATTTCATGGTGGCCTCCGGCAGTTATTATATTTACAGAAGTTATTTTATAGATTCTTTGAATAGGTCCCTGTTTTATTTTTAAATTTTGTATTCTTGACATGGGGATTATTGTCTTTTCTCTTATGATAATACCCTTTATTAATTCAACTTTATCTTCAAATATGGCATATTTCCACTGCTTGTACTCTAAAAAAGATCCTACAAATGTGTCTGCTATGGAGATAGATATTATAATTAATGCCAATATATAAGTTATATATTTAACTAAAGGGATGTGTCCAAATTTGGGGATGAGAAATAGCTGCATTACTAAGATATAAATAGCAATAATTATGATACTTGTTATAGTTTTTGAAATTATCCATGTCTTTATGGCATTTTTATGAATTTTTTCATAGGTTTTAAGCTCATTTTGAATATTCATATTCTCTCCTTGTATGTTATGAATTTTTTATACTCGCTATTATATTTTATAATAGCAGGTACTTATTATCAATAATATGACTGCAAAACTGTTATGAGATTATACTGGCTGCTGTAATTTCTTTTGAAGTTGAATTTTTCAAGGATTTCAGAATACTGAATTTGAAATAAGGGAAATTCCAGCTGATACTTGGGTGGTATTCACACCGATAGGCTCTATGCCACATGCAATACAGAATATATGGTCAAGAATTTTTGAAGAGTGGTTTCCGCCAGTGGGATTTGAGCATGCAGATGCATCTGAGCTTGAAGTGTATCCTTCTAGAGAACTATCATCACAGGATTACAAATGTGAAGTAGGGATACCCGTAGTAAAAAAATAATTAAATGATTCTTAGATTCAGGTGGAGTTTGTTTATGAGAAATACTTTCTCCATCTGAATTTTAGAAGGACTTAATAATAATTTTAACATCATTAATAAAAAATTTACATTAAAATAATATTATTGCCATAATTTCGTAACACATTCATTATTATAATTTAAATAAATCAAATATAAAGAGAGGTGAAAATTTTAGTAATGAAAGTGAAAAATATGTTTAAAAAATTTCAAATTTTATTATTATCAGTATTGTTGCTCTTAGGAAGCAGTTCTGTTATTGCAAAAGAACGGCCTCATAATATTGTTAATAATAAATATGTTTTATCAAACTACTGTTTTCCAGGACCAAATTTAATCCATCCAATTCAAGATTATCAATCTGAAAATAATGAAACTACAGTAGATCTTCCCGATAATACGGAGAAATCCAGCAATTGGGCAGGATATATAGTTACACCTGCGTCAAAAAGTGATAGTTATACCAGTATTTCTGGAAGCTGGACAGTTCCCAGTATTTCTTCAAATAATGAAAATGCGGTGGCTGCACAATGGATTGGCTTAGGTGGAGTGGATTCTTCAGATTTACTTCAAATGGGAACTATGGAACAACTAGAAAATGGACAACCTGTTGCAGTAGTATTCTGGGAGCAATTACCTGATGTTGCCCAAAATACAATGACCATACCAATTAACTCTACTATTAATGTAAATATATATAATTCATCAGGTTCTACATGGAATCTGACGTTTACAGCCACTACACCTAGTGGTGAAATAAAAACTGAAACCATATCTACCACATTAGATTCCTCTTATGCTGAAGGAATTGGTACATCTGCAGAGTGGATAAGTGAAGATCCATCAGATGTATATGGTAAGCTTGTACCTCTTGCAAATACCGATGTAGTAAAGTATGAATCTGCCAAAGTTAATGGCAATTCTTTAAGTGACTCTAGTAATACAATTCGTCCTGTTGCAATGGAGTCAAGCAGTGGAAATATTGTAATTTATCCTTCTTCACTGGGATCAGATGGCGAGTCCTTTACCACAACTACAGCAGTTTCTAATAGTAACTTAAATAATGGACCAAGTATTGACCCTAACTTTAGACGTAGATTTAATAATACTCCACCAAGGCAAAGGCATATAGATAATCTCAGCAGCCAATTCCATT
Source organism: Clostridium kluyveri DSM 555 (assembly GCF_000016505.1). NCBI lineage: Bacteria > Bacillati > Bacillota > Clostridia > Eubacteriales > Clostridiaceae > Clostridium > Clostridium kluyveri. The sequence goes on along the minus strand of NC_009706.1, from coordinate 3,077,742 downwards.
CAGAAGAGTCCATAACATTACTAATTTATTACAATACAAATAAGAGGTTAGATTAATTTCTAACCTCTTAACTAAAAGGGATTCGTTCAAATTGTTATCTTCTAGAAGCTATTTTGATACTTTATTTCCCTCGGCGGCTTCTGCCTCCTCCTTAGTAACATGAACTGTGCCGCGCGGATGTTCAGGTGGTGCGTAAATAGAATAAACTTTAAGAGGTGTATTACCTGTATTTACAATATTATGCCATGTGCCGGCAGGTACCATAATTGCAAAGTCATCATAAACCTTTGTTTGAAAATCTAAATTGTGTTTGCTGTTTCCCATTTTAACAAGTCCTTGCCCTTTTTCAACACGGATGAATTGATCAACATCCGGATGAATTTCCAAACCTATATCCTCTCCTACATTTATGCTCATCAAAGTAACTTGAAGATGAGATCCTGTCCATAAAGCAGTACGAAAAGTATTATTTTCTCTGGTAACTTTATTAATATCAACTACAAAGGGCTGTGGTCCGTAATCTCTCAATTCAATTGAGACCTTATCTTTTGATGGGGACGAAGGATCTAGTCTTGAATCATATTCAATTTGGTCATCATAAGGAATGTAGGGCTCATTATATCCCCTCCAAAAATCCGAAGGAATTGTACTTATAAAGTAGGGGCAGGGATACATATTATAAGTATCATACATAATATCTGAAGTATAGTCTTGTGTATTTCCATAGTAATAACAGGGATACATATTATAATTATTATACATATTTTTTTCCTCTCATAATATTACAAAACTATAATATGTTATAATCTTTGGAAATGTGATCATAGGAACTGTAACTTATATTTTACATCCTGTGGGATAAGCTAAATGTAATTGCAAAAGTGAAATAGTATGCAAAATTGCAACATAGGTATATAGGGCACGATCGCTATTGTATTGTACAAAAATTTAATAATTTTGTTGCATTAATGCAATGGAGTTATTTGGAGAATTTATATATCCTTGAAATCAGGACATTTTTTAAAAGTGGCATGATAATTGCTTTAATTAATGTAATTAATATATTTTTGGAGGGATATACTCATGGAAAAAATAGATAAATTCAATAAGATAATTTGTGATACGTTAAATATAAAAGATACAGCGGATATCAAAGATGAATTAGGCCCAGATGAAATAGAGGCATGGGATTCTCTGGCTCATGTAGAGTTGGTTACAGGACTATCAGAAGAATTTGGAGTGGATTTTGATGTAGTGGATATATCCAGAATGTACACTATTGGAGATGTAAAGAAGATGTTAAAAAAATATGGGGTAGAAATATGACTTTTACTGATTATGTTTTTGAAGAGTTTAAAGATTCAGATAAAATAGCAGTAATAGATAAAAATAAAATAAGTTATAGGGAAATTTATGGGGGCGTAAATTATGTAACTTATTTATTACAGGAAAATGGATGTTCAAAAGAAAATAGTGTACTTGTTATTTCAGACAATTCTGTTTTTTTTATAAAAACTTATTTTGGAATAATCAAAAATGGGAGTATATGTGTCCCTGTAAACCCCACCATATCTGAAAACGATATGAGGTATATTATGGATATTTTAAAAATAAAAATAGTATTTTGCCAGAAAAAATATAGAAATAAAGTAGATAAGATAGTCTGTAGGGACACCATGGTATATAGTGAGGAAAGTATTTGGGCAAGTAAAGATGAAACTAATTTAAGCGGCTTTATAAATGAAAAAGAAGATACGGCACTTATTATGTTTACATCAGGCTCTACTTCAAAACCAAAGGGGGTAATGCTTACTCATTATAATCTCATGTACAATACCAATTCCATAATAGAGTATTTGAAATTGACTAAAAATGACAGAGTGGAAGTGGTACTTCCTTTTTACTATTGCTATGGAACATCTCTTTTGAACACACATTTTAGATGTGGTGGAAGCCTTGTAATAAATAATAGATTTATGTTTCCTGAAACAGTTATAGAAGATATAAAAAAATATAATTGCACTGGTTTTGCGGGAGTGCCAAGTACCTATCAGATATTACTTAGAATGACCAGTATTAAGACAGCCAAGCTACCTTCACTAAGGTATGTAACCCAGGCAGGCGGCAGGCTTCCAGAAGTATTCATATCGGAACTATGTGAAGCACTTGAAGGAACTGACGTATATATTATGTATGGACAAACTGAGGCTACAGCTAGATTGTCATATCTGCCTCCAGAGCAGATTAAAAATAAATTGGGCTCCATAGGATGTGGTATTCCGAGAACAGAGCTTGTGGTATTAAATAGAGAAGGAAATCCTACCTCTGTGGGAGAGGTGGGAGAAATAGCTGCAAGAGGCGGAAATATAATGAAGGGATATTTTAATGACCAGGAAGAAACCAAAAAGGTGCTGAAAAATGGTCTTTTGTACACGGGAGATTTAGCTTTTAGGGATGAAGATGGATATATATTTGTGGTTTCCAGAGAAAAAAATATAATAAAGTGTGCAGGAAATAGAATAAGTCCTAAGGAGATTGAAAATACTATATGCAGCATAAAAGAGGTGGTTGAATGTGCTGTTATAGGAGTAGAGGATGATATTCTAGGGGAGGCTATAAAGGCTTTTGTGGTTTTAAAAGATAAAAATTCTTCTATAGATGACAAGTATATAATTGACTATTGTTCTTCAGTATTACCAAGATATAAGTTGCCTAAATATGTTCAGTTTTTATCACAGCTTCCCAAAAATTCTTCGGGAAAAGTATTATTTGCAAAATTGAAAGACATGTAAAATAAGTATGGAAATAGGTGAGATATGCTGTGGATATGAAACTTTTAATAGAAAATATAATTTTCAGGGATCAATTTGAAATGTTTCAGAAAGAAAAAGAAAGTATGCTGCTTGAAATAATTAAAGAACAGCTTGCATTAAATGAAGTTAATCCAAATGTAGGAAGTATGTACAGGAAACTTTCAATAGATATTTCTAAAATTTCAAGGCTTAGCCAGGTGCCATTTATTCCAGTAAATATGTTTAAGATATTTGATCTTTTAACCTGCAGAAAAGAAGATGTAATAAGAGTATTGAATTCCAGTTCCACAACTTCAAAGACTCCAAGTAAGATATATCTGGATAAAGATACATCTATAAGACAATCTCAGGCACTTATAAATACATTAAAGAGTTTTTTAGGAGTTACCAGAAAGCCCCTTTTAATTTTAGACACGGGAAATGTAAACAAAAATAAGGGAGTGTTAAATGCCAGAGGGGCAGCAATTAGAGGAATTAGCAATTTTGCAAGCAGTATAACCTATGTTATGGATGAAGAAGATGGAGAACTTAAAATTAACCTGCCTAGGCTAAAAAAATTTGAGGAAGAGAATAAAAATAAGGAAATATTGGTTTATGGATTTACCTATATAATATGGAGTAAGTTTGTAACAGAGTTAAAGAAAAAAGATATTAAACTATCCCTTTCTAAAATGAAACTTTTACACAGCGGCGGGTGGAAGAAACTTGTGTCAGAGAGTGTTGAAAAAGAGGAATTTAACAGAGTGACAGCTGAGATATTTGGTACTTCAAAAAGCAACATTATGGATTTTTATGGAATGGTGGAACAGCTTGGCGTGGTGTTTGTGGATTGTGAATGTGGATATAAACATGTACCAGATTTTGCAGATATTATAATAAGAGATTTCAATACTTTAGAGGAAGTAGAGGTTGGACAACAGGGAATAATAGAAGTATTGAGTATCCTTGGAACCAGTTATCCTTCCCAGGGTATTTTAACAGAAGATGTAGGTAAATTTATGGGAGTTGATGATTGCAGATGTGGAAGACGGGGAAAATATTTTAAGTTTAGATCTAGAATAGAAAAAGCTGAAACAAGAGGCTGTGGAGATACTTTTGCAGAAAGGGAGGAGAAAAAATGATAGATTGTTATTCATTGGATGGATACCTTTATGAAAAAGAGATAAGCTTCAATAATTTCAGTCATGTAAATGATATTTTGAAATCAAACTTAAAATTATTAAATTCCATGCCTACCCAAGTTATTGTACTTATACTAGATGAGTATAGTAAAAGACTGAGTAGGGATAAAAAACTTCTTAAAATTCAAGGAGTGTCTTATCTGTCATTTTATTTCAGAAAATCAAATATAGAAAAGTTGATAAAGACGAGTTTAAAGGATGAAAAGTATCTAGATGAGTTTGTATCCATAGGAAATGATAAGTATGTAAAAGCACAGGCAAGGGGAATAAGCTGCCACTGGATAGCAGGAAATGTAAGCACTCTTGCACTTTATTCAATTTTTCAATCGCTTATAGCGAGGAATTCAAACCTTGTAAAAGTTCCTGAAAAAAGTATGACCCTGGTTTTAAGACTGCTGAAGCTTTTGGATGATATACAGGTAGTTTATGAGGAAAAAATATATGATTCTAAAGATTTACTTAAAAATATATGTTTAGTATATTTTCCGAGGGAAGATGAATCTTTAAATAAATCCATGTCCATTATGGCAGATGCAAGAATTGTATGGGGAGGAGAAGATGCAGTAGATTACATTACATCACTTCCTAAAAAAACCACCTGTAAGGATGTTGTATTTGGGCCAAAGTATTCTTTTGCCGTATTTGACAGGGAAGTTATTGAAGGTGATAAGTGCTTTTCTTATATGGATAAATTAGTGATGGATATAGTCTTATTTCAGCAAAAAGCCTGTTCATCTCCTCAAGTACTTTTTGTGGAAAAAGGTTCTGTTCCTTTAAAAGATGTAATTGAGATGTTAAAGAAATCCTTTGAAAAGGTAGGTAAAAGATATAATGATTCTCTGAATGAAAGTACCTGTGCAAAGATTATAAATGAAAGAGGAGTGTACAGTCTTGACCCGGATAGGGATATCTGCAGCAGCAGAGGACTTGAATATACCATTTTAATTAATGATCAAATAGTATTGGAAGAGCCCATGGGCGGAAGATGTATTTTTGTAAAGGAAATAGAAAGCATATTTGATATAGAGAATTTGATTACCCGAAGAATTCAAACTATAGGGCATGCTATTTCAGATAAAAACAAGCTTTTTAAATTTGCAGATAGGGTCACAGCACTTGGAGTAAATAGAGTGGTAGGTGTAGGAACCATGAATATTTATGATTCCCCCTGGGATGGAAATTTTATGATAAATGAACTTGTAACGTGGTGTAGTCTAAATATTTAAGAACTATAGAATTACGTAGTAAAATTCAAATTAATATTTAAATGAGAGGGTGAAGTAGTTAATGATAACTGTATTAGAAGGAAATTCAAAGAATAATTTATCAGGACAAGAGGTGATTGAAAAATACCCCAGGAAGCAGAGATTTATTCTTCCTATACTACATGATATACAGAGGAAGTATAAGTATATACCAAGGCAGTCATTAGAAAATTTATCTAAGTATATGGATATTCCTTTTAATAGATTGTATAGTATGGTTATTTTATTGAAAAAGGGAATTGTATGAGTGAAAAATTTACACTGTACAATTTGAAAGGAATATAGATTATGAAGGGTTTAACCATTGATGAATTAAAGGTGGGAGACAGTGCTTGTATTGAAAAAGTGGTAACTGAAGAGGATGTATATTTATTTGCCAAAGTAACGGGAGATTATAATCCTCTTCATACAGATAAATTTCAATATAAAGATAAATTTAAGAAAAGGATAGCACATGGGGTGCTGCTGGCAGGATATGTATCTGCATGTATAGGCATGAAATTTCCGGGACCTGGAACTGTGTATTTAAGTCAGAATTCAAAATTTAATTTACCTGTATATTTTGGAGATAATATAAAAGTAGAGGTAAAAGTTTTAGAAATATATAAAAAAGAAAATATAGTAAAATTGAAAACTACTTGTATAAAGCGTAATAAAAGTAAAGTTTTAACTGGGGAAGCTTTTGTTATGCCTCCATTGAAACAATAAAAAAATGAAGTAAAAGTAAAAATGTGTTTATTATTGCAACTATTTTGAAATTTGTGGAAATAGTCCATAGGTCAAAAACCTTATTGACTTAAAAAATTATTTAATATATACTAAAAATCAAAGATATTAATAAGGTAGTCTTTATATATGGATTTTCATGTAATGTTTCTAAGGTAATCAGGTAGTTAAAGTGGGAGAAGAGGATTCTGGTGAATTCTCTTTTTATTTATAGTAAAATTAAAAATCGTCATAATTTGTATGATTTTGAAAGGGGATTGTGTATATGAGTGACAAGGAATTATTAGAGTTTGATAATTTATATAAAGGGAAAAAAGTAATGGATTTAACTATGAAACAGTTATATCAGATTATTGAAAATTCTTACGATGGTATGTATATCACTGATGGAGATGCAAATACATTATTTTTAAACAAATCTTATGAGAAAATTACTGGAATGAAAAGAAATGATATGATAGGAAAAAATATGCGGTATCTTGTAGAGAATAAATATCTTTCCCAGTCTGGCACCCTTTTGGTTCTTGAAAGCAAAAAAAATGTAACCATAGAACAAAAATTTAAAACGGGTAAGACAGTACTTGTTTCAAGCAGCCCTGTTTTTAATGATAATGGGGAAATAACACTAGTGGTCACAAATGTGAGAAATGTTACAGAGCTTTATGAACTTAAAGAACAGGTAAAAAAGAATATGGAACTTACTGAAAAATATTATTCTCAATTGGAGGGAATAAGGCAGCAGCTTCTTAAATTTTCAGATATTATAGCAAAGGATGAAAAAATGCTTAATACACTTGAAATGGCTAAAAAAGTAGCCAAAGTGGATACTACTGTACTTTTACTTGGGGAAACCGGTGTAGGTAAAGAAAAAATAGCCAAATATATACATAAAAACAGCATGAGAAACAATAAGAGTTTTATAAAAATAGATTGTGGTTCCATACCGCGTAATCTCATAGAGTCGGAACTTTTTGGCTATGAAAAGGGAGCCTTTACAGGAGCAAATAAAGAGGGAAAGATAGGATTATTTGAACTGGCAGACGGAGGAAGCATTTTCCTGGATGAAATAGGAGAACTTCCTCTTGATATGCAGGTAAAATTATTGAGAGTGCTTCAAGAGGGTGAAATCAAAAGAGTAGGAGGAACCGAAGTTATTAGAATTGACGTAAGGGTAATTGCGGCTACCAATAGAAATTTGAAAGATATGGTGGAGAAAAAAACTTTCAGGGAGGATTTATATTATAGGTTAAATGTAGTGCCTATTAAAATTTTACCTCTCAGAGAAAGAAAAGATGACATTGAGCCCCTTATAGAGCATTTTCTGTGTGTATTCAATAAAAAATATAATTTTAATAAGATAATTACCCCTGCAGCTATAGATTCTCTAAAAAAATATAAATGGCCGGGAAATGTAAGAGAGTTAAAGAACATAATAGAGAGAGTTATAATTATGAGTTCGGGAAACAAGATATTGAGGAGTGATTTGCCTATTAAGGAAGTTTGGGATAGTGATGCATCAAACAGTAATATGTGGAAGGACAACTTGACTTTAAAAGAAGCAGTAGAAAATTTGGAAGAGTCTATAATAGAAAGTTCTCTAGAAAAGCACGGTAATGTAAGGGATGCAGCTAAAGAGCTTGGTATAAATGCTTCTACTTTAGTAAGAAAGAGAAAAAAGTATAAAAATAAACCTGTGTTGCAAAAGTAGAATTTGTTGCAATTATGCATATAACGTATTCAATCGGCAGTATAAACAGGTAAAGGGACTCTTATATGAATATAAGAGTTCTTTTATTGCAATATTGCAGCAAAAGTATCATTTCGTAATGCAGATTATAGATGTAATTGAGCATTGAAGCCTTTAAAATATAGGTTTAAACGTAGTCATATTATAGTTTATAAAAAATTTTTAAAAATCATATAAAAAGTTGGCATGAAAGTTGCTAATAAATAAAGTATAATCAAAAATATATTTATTTATGAAAGGAATGATTTTCATGTCTTTAATGACTGGGGAAGAATATGTAGAAAGTTTACGTAAATTAAAATTAAACGTTTATTATCTGGGAGAGAAAATAGATAATCCAGTGGATAACCCTGTACTTCGTCCATCTTTAAATTCTGTTAAGATGACTTATGACTTGGCCCAAGAAGCAGAATATGAGGATTTAATGACAACAACATCAAATATAACAGGTGAAAAAATAAATAGATTTACAAATTTACATCAAAGCAGTGAAGATTTGGTAAAAAAAGTTAAAATGCAGAGATTGTGCGGACAAAAAACTGCAGCCTGTTTCCAAAGATGCGTTGGTATGGACTCATTTAATGCAGTGTACAGTACTACTTTTGAAATAGATAAGGAATATAATACAAATTATTTTGAAAATTTCAAGAAATTTTTAACTTATGTTCAAAAGAACGATTTAACAGTAGATGGAGCTATGACAGATCCAAAAGGAGACAGAGGATTGTCACCAAGCAAACAGGCTGATCCAGATTTATATTTAAGAGTTGTAGAAAGAAGAGAAGACGGTGTAGTTGTAAGAGGAGCAAAGGCTCACCAGACAGGTATATGTAATTCTCATGAAGTATTGGTTATGCCAACTATTGCTATGAGACCGGATGATAAAGATTATGCAATAGCTTTTTCTGTTCCTACAGATGCAGAAGGAATAACTATGATAATTGGAAGACAGTCCTGTGATACTAGAAAAATGGAAAAAGATGCGGACATAGATGTTGGTAATAAAGAATTTGGCGGAGTAGAAGCATTAGTAGTATTTGACGATGTATTTGTTCCAAATGACAGGATATTCTTAAATGGTGAAACTGAATATGCAGGAATGTTAGTAGAGAGATTTGCAGGATATCATAGACAAAGTTATGGTGGATGCAAAGTAGGAGTGGGAGATGTATTGATAGGCGCTGCTGCAGTGGCTGCAGACTATAATGGAGCTGCAAAGGCATCTCACATAAAGGATAAATTAATAGAAATGATGCATTTAAATGAAACTCTTTACGCTTGCGGAATTGCGTGCTCAGCAGAAGGACATGCAACAAAAGCTGGAAATTACCAAATAGACTTGCTTCTTGCAAATGTATGTAAGCAAAATATAACAAGATTCCCTTATGAAATTGTGAGATTAGCAGAAGATATAGCAGGAGGATTAATGGTTACTATGCCTTCTGAAAAGGATTATAAGAGTCCAGAGGTTGGAAAATATGTAGAGAAGTACTTGGTGGGAGTTGCATCCGTACCTGTTGAAGACAGAATGAAGATATTAAGATTATTAGAAAATATATGTCTTGGAACGGCTGCAGTAGGATATAGAACTGAATCCATGCATGGAGCAGGTTCACCTCAAGCACAGAGAATAATGATATCAAGACAGGGAAACCTAGCACATAAGAAGAAACTTGCAAAGAAGATAGCTAGAATAGAAGATTAAGGAAAAGGTGTTTTCTCACCTTTTCCCTAGAGATGAGGTGCTGTATTCTATGAAGGAAAAAATATTAAAAGTAATTGATGAAAAGGTAAGACCCTATTTGAACAGCCATAATGGAGACATTGAGGTTGTTGGAGTAAAAGATGGAGTAGTTAAAGTAAAGCTTTTAGGTCAATGCAGCGGCTGTATTTCAGCTAAGTATACAGTACAGGATATAGTGGAAGGTTCCATAAAAAACGAAATTCCTGAAATAAAATCAGTAGAGGTTATAGACTATATAGATGAAGATACTTTGAATATGGCAAGAAAAATATTAAGTAAGCATCATAGGTAAGGTGAGTATATTTTGTATGTAGGAATTAAATATTGCGGAGGATGTAATCCTAAATATGATAGAAAACAATTTCTATATAATTTACAACAACAATTTAAGTATAATTTTGAAACAGTGGCTCCAGATAAAACTTATGATATAGTTATAGTTTTATGTGGATGTACTAGCTGCTGCGTTGATCATAGTAAGCTTAAGTTTAAGCTTGAAAAAATATTGGTAAAATCCGAAGAAGATTTTAGTGTGGTAAAAAGTATATTGAATAAGTATTTAACAAGACAGGATAGGGAGGAGATAACTTTTATGGAGTGGGAAGAGATATATAAAGAGAAACTGGTAACTGCAGAAAAAGCTGTTTCAAAAATAGAAAACCATAGCAGGGTAGTTTTTGCACATGCAGTAGGAGAACCCGTAGATTTAGTAAATGCACTAGTTAAAAATAAGGATAATTATATAGGACTAGAAATAGTTCACATGGTAGCTATGGGCAAAGGTGAATATACAAAAGAGGGTATGCAAAGACATTTTAGACATAATGCTTTATTTGTAGGCGGATGTACTAGAGATGCAGTAAATTCAGGAAGAGCAGATTATACACCTTGTTTTTTCTATGAAGTGCCAAGTTTGTTTAAAGAAAAACGTTTGCCTGTAGATGTAGCACTTATTCAGGTAAGTGAGCCAGATAAATATGGCTACTGCAGTTTTGGAGTTTCCAATGACTATACCAAGCCAGCAGCAGAAAGTGCTAAGCTTGTAATTGCAGAAGTGAATAAAAACATGCCAAGAACTCTTGGAGATTCTTTTATACATGTATCAGATATTGATTATATAGTGGAAGCTTCACACCCATTGTTAGAATTGCAGCCTCCTAAATTGGGAGATGTAGAAAAAGCCATAGGAGAAAACTGTGCATCTTTAATTGAAGATGGAGCTACTCTTCAGCTTGGAATAGGTGCTATACCAGATGCGGTACTTTTATTCTTAAAGAACAAAAAGAATTTAGGAATACATTCTGAGATGATATCAGATGGTGTGATGGAACTGGTGAAGGCAGGGGTTATCAATAACAAGAAAAAGACCCTCCATCCAGGCAAAATAGTTGTAACATTTTTAATGGGAACAAAAAAATTATATGATTTTGTAAACAATAATCCAATGGTAGAAACTTATTCTGTAGATTATGTAAATAATCCACTGGTAATTATGAAAAATGACAATATGGTTTCAATAAATTCTTGTGTTCAAGTAGACTTAATGGGACAAGTATGTTCTGAAAGTATAGGATTGAAACAGATAAGTGGAGTGGGAGGCCAGGTAGATTTTATTAGAGGAGCTAATCTATCAAAGGGTGGAAAGGCTATTATAGCTATACCTTCCACAGCTGGAAAAGGAAAAGTTTCAAGAATAACTCCACTTCTAGATACTGGTGCTGCAGTTACAACTTCTAGAAATGAAGTAGATTATGTAGTTACTGAATATGGTGTTGCTCATCTTAAGGGCAAAACTTTAAGAAATAGGGCAAGAGCTCTAATAAATATCGCTCATCCAAAATTCAGAGAATCATTAATGAATGAATTTAAAAAGAGATTTTAGAATTTATTTATGATTTTTAGTTACACTTTATATGAAGGTGTAACTAAAAATAAGAATTCAATTGTAGTTAATTTAACGAGATATTGTATTAAATTTAACAAAATGAGGCTTAATTTATAGGGGAGGAATGTAAATTGAAAAAAGGGTATATATTTATTTTATTGACGGCAATATTTTATAGCACTCAGGAGATTTCAGGAAAAATGTTAGCTCAAAAGGGTGCTATGGATCCATTTCAAGTTATGATGATTGTATTTTTAATAGGTGCGATAATACTGCTTCCTATGGCTGTGAAAGATATAAAAGTCAAAAAGCTTAAACTTACTGGTAATGATTTAGGGTATCTTGCTCTTTGTGGAATACTGGCAGTATCAATTTCTATGTCTATGCTCCAGTTTGCAGTTACTTATACTAAGGCATCTACTGCGGCGGTATTATTCTGTACTAATGCTGTATTTACCATACCTTTTGCATATTTCATATTAAAAGAAAAGATAAAAGGGATTACCATAGTTTCTATTATTGTTTCATTGATTGGTGTAGTTATAATATTTAATCCTGCAAAGGTTATGGAAGGTATTGGAGGAAGCAGGGATTTAATAGGAATATGTTTCGCACTTGTAGCAGCTGTAGTTTGGTCTTTATACACAGTAATAAGTAAAAAGAGAATTGAGATTTATGGAGGATATGTTTTTAATTGCATCTCTTTCTTCTTCGGGGTAATAGCACTTTTAATTCTCTTAGTAGTTACTGGCAGACCAATATTCAGTGGAATTACTTTAAATAATATTCTAGTGCTTTTATACATGGGTATTTTTATAAAAGCTGTTGGTTATATATGTTATCTTGGTGCCATAAAAGAGACTTCCGCTGTAACTGCATCTACAGTTTTTCTTATAAAACCTGCACTAGCTACAGTACTTGCAATTTTAATTTTAGGTGAAAGTATAGAGGTAAATGTAGTTATAGGTATTGTGTTTATAATTATAGGTTCTATTATAAATTATTCTAGTAATAAAAAGGCAAATGATTTAAAAAAAGTTGCTAATACTAGTAGTGCAGAGAGTTAATTAATAGGAAGTTTGTAAATTAATAATATTTTAACTATTTGTGAGGCGATTAAATGAGTAAAGGGATAAAGAATTCACAATTGAAAAAAAAGAATGTAAAGGCTAGTAATGTGGCAGAAAAGATTGAAGAGAAAGTTGAAAAAACAGATAAGGTTGTTGAAAAGGCAGCTGAGGTTACAGAAAAACGAATTAGAAACTTGAAGCTTCAGGAAAAAGTTGTAACAGCAGATGTGGCAGCTGATATGATAGAAAACGGTATGATTGTTGCAATTAGCGGATTTACTCCTTCCGGGTATCCTAAAGAAGTACCTAAAGCATTGACTAAAAAAGTTAATGCCTTAGAGGAAGAATTCAAGGTAACACTTTATACAGGTTCATCTACAGGAGCCGATATAGACGGAGAATGGGCAAAAGCAGGAATAATAGAAAGAAGAATTCCATATCAGACAAATTCTGATATGAGGAAAAAAATAAATGATGGTTCTATTAAGTATGCTGATATGCATTTAAGCCATATGGCTCAATATATTAATTATTCTGTAATTCCTAAAGTAGATATAGCTATAATAGAGGCAGTAGCTATTACAGAAGAAGGGGATATTATTCCTTCAACAGGAATTGGAAATACAGCTACTTTTGTGGAAAATGCAGATAAGGTAATAGTGGAAATTAATGAGGCTCAACCGCTTGAATTGGAAGGTATGGCAGATATATATACATTAAAAAACCCTCCAAGAAGAGAGCCCATACCTATAGTTAATGCAGGCAATAGGATAGGGACCACATATGTGACCTGTGGTTCTGAAAAAATATGCGCTATAGTGATGACAAATACCCAGGATAAAACAAGACCTCTTACAGAAGTGTCTCCTGTATCTCAGGCTATATCCGATAATCTTATAGGATTTTTAAATAAAGAGGTTGAAGAGGGAAAATTACCTAAGAACCTGCTTCCTATACAGTCAGGAGTTGGAAGTGTAGCAAATGCAGTTTTGGCCGGACTTTGTGAATCAAATTTTAAAAATTTGAGTTGTTATACAGAAGTTATACAGGATTCTATGCTGAAGCTTATAAAATGTGGTAAAGCAGATGTGGTGTCAGGCACTTCCATAAGTCCTTCACCGGAGATGTTGCCTGAGTTCATAAAGGACATAAATTTCTTTAGAGAAAAGATAGTATTAAGACCACAGGAAATAAGTAATAATCCAGAGATAGCAAGAAGAATAGGAGTTATATCCATAAACACTGCTTTGGAAGTAGATATATATGGTAATGTAAACTCCACTCATGTTATGGGAAGCAAAATGATGAATGGTATAGGCGGTTCTGGAGACTTTGCCAGAAATGCATATTTGACTATATTCACTACAGAGTCTATCGCCAAAAAAGGAGATATATCATCTATAGTTCCTATGGTATCCCATGTGGATCATACAGAACATGATGTAATGGTAATTGTTACAGAACAGGGAGTAGCAGATTTAAGAGGTCTTTCTCCTAGGGAAAAGGCCGTGGCTATAATAGAAAATTGTGTTCATCCTGATTACAAGGATATGCTTATGGAATATTTTGAAGAGGCTTGTAAGTCATCAGGTGGAAATACACCACATAATCTTGAAAAAGCTCTTTCCTGGCATACAAAATTTATAAAAACTGGTAGTATGAAATAAATATCAACAAGTATAATACAAAAATTTTAAATATATAAAACATTTATTTAGGAGGAAAAATATGAGTAATGAAGTATCTATAAAAGAATTAATTGAAAAGGCAAAGGTGGCACAAAAAAAATTGGAAGCCTATAGTCAAGAACAAGTTGATGTACTAGTAAAAGCACTAGGAAAAGTGGTTTATGATAATGCAGAAATGTTTGCAAAAGAAGCAGTTGAAGAAACAGAAATGGGTGTTTATGAAGATAAAGTAGCTAAATGTCATTTGAAATCAGGAGCTATTTGGAATCATATAAAAGACAAGAAAACTGTAGGCATAATAAAAGAAGAACCTGAAAGGGCACTTGTTTATGTTGCTAAGCCAAAGGGAGTTGTGGCAGCTACTACGCCTATAACTAATCCAGTGGTAACTCCTATGTGTAATGCAATGGCTGCTATAAAGGGCAGAAATACAATAATAGTAGCACCACATCCTAAAGCAAAGAAAGTTTCAGCTCATACTGTAGAACTTATGAATGCTGAGCTTAAAAAATTGGGAGCACCAGAAAATATCATACAGATAGTAGAAGCACCATCAAGAGAAGCTGCTAAGGAACTTATGGAAAGTGCTGATGTAGTTATTGCTACAGGCGGTGCTGGAAGAGTTAAAGCTGCTTACTCCAGTGGAAGACCAGCTTATGGCGTTGGACCTGGAAATTCACAGGTAATAGTTGATAAGGGATACGATTATAACAAAGCTGCACAGGATATAATAACAGGAAGAAAATATGACAATGGAATTATATGTTCTTCAGAGCAATCAGTTATAGCTCCTGCTGAAGATTATGATAAGGTAATAGCAGCTTTTGTAGAAAATGGGGCATTCTATGTAGAAGATGAGGAAACAGTAGAAAAGTTTAGATCAACTTTATTTAAAGATGGAAAAATAAACAGCAAGATTATAGGTAAATCCGTCCAAATTATTGCGGATCTTGCAGGAGTAAAAGTACCAGAAGGTACTAAGGTTATAGTACTTAAGGGTAAAGGTGCAGGAGAAAAAGATGTACTTTGTAAAGAAAAAATGTGTCCAGTTTTAGTAGCATTGAAATATGATACTTTTGAAGAAGCAGTTGAAATAGCTATGGCTAATTATATGTATGAAGGAGCTGGTCATACAGCAGGCATACATTCTGACAATGACGAGAACATAAGATATGCAGGAACTGTATTACCTATAAGCAGATTAGTTGTAAATCAGCCTGCAACTACTGCTGGAGGAAGTTTCAATAATGGATTTAACCCTACTACTACACTAGGCTGCGGATCATGGGGCAGAAACAGTATTTCAGAAAATCTTACTTACGAGCATCTTATAAATGTTTCAAGAATAGGGTATTTCAATAAAGAAGCAAAAGTTCCTAGCTATGAGGAAATATGGGGATAAGTCCTGTTATTAAAAAGTATATAAGGAGGAAAAAATATGAAGTTATTAAAATTGGCACCTGATGTTTATAAATTTGATACTGCAGAGGAGTTTATGAAATACTTTAAGGTTGGAAAAGGTGACTTTATACTTACTAATGAATTTTTATATAAACCTTTCCTTGAGAAATTCAATGATGGTGCAGATGCTGTATTTCAGGAGAAATATGGACTCGGTGAACCTTCTGATGAAATGATAAACAATATAATTAAGGATATTGGAGATAAACAATATAATAGAATTATTGCTGTAGGGGGAGGATCTGTAATAGATATAGCCAAAATCCTCAGTCTTAAGTATACTGATGATTCATTGGATTTGTTTGAGGGAAAAGTACCTCTTGTAAAAAACAAAGAATTAATTATAGTTCCAACTACATGTGGAACAGGTTCAGAAGTTACAAATGTATCAGTTGCAGAATTAAAGAGAAGACATACTAAAAAAGGAATTGCTTCAGACGAATTATATGCAACTTATGCAGTACTTGTACCAGAATTTATAAAAGGACTTCCATATAAGTTTTTTGTAACCAGCTCCGTAGATGCCTTAATACATGCAACAGAAGCTTATGTATCTCCAAATGCAAATCCTTATACTGATATGTTTAGTGTAAAAGCTATGGAGTTAATTTTAAATGGATACATGCAAATGGTAGAGAAAGGAAATGATTACAGAGTTGAAATAATTGAGGATTTTGTTATAGGCAGCAATTATGCAGGTATAGCTTTTGGAAATGCAGGAGTGGGAGCGGTTCACGCACTCTCATATCCAATAGGCGGAAATTATCATGTGCCTCATGGAGAAGCAAATTATCTGTTTTTTACAGAAATATTTAAAACTTATTATGAGAAAAATCCAAATGGCAAGATTAAAGATGTAAATAAACTATTAGCAGGCATACTAAAATGTGATGAAAGTGAAGCTTATGACAGTTTATCACAACTTTTAGATAAATTATTGTCAAGAAAACCATTAAGAGAATATGGAATGAAAGAGGAAGAAATTGAAACTTTTGCTGATTCAGTAATAGAAGGACAGCAGAGACTGTTGGTAAACAATTATGAACCTTTTTCAAGAGAAGACATAGTAAACACATATAAAAAGTTATATTAATATGTAACCTACAATCATTAAATATCCCATCTTAAGAGGGCATTTCCATATTGTGAAATGTCCTCTTTTTTATCTAAATAATACCGTTCTATTACTAAGAAACACCTAATATAACATATAAGGATAATATTTCTGACATAGTATTTGAAAAAGTTTTCATCAATTTTGTGACTTCATGATATAATAATAGTGGTAGAAAATGATTCTTATGCGATGAACATAAGAATCACTTGATAATAATCTTAGATGGGAGGTGTGTATAAAGGTGAAAATGGATTTTGCTCTTAATTTAACTCAGGAACAAAGATTGGCCATGACCCAGGAAATGCAATTGTCCATAAAGTTGCTCCAAATGTCAAGCTTCGAACTTCAGGAATATGTGGAAAAAGAACTTCAGGAAAATCCTGTGCTTGATATTAAAGAATCCAATGTGGATAAAGTAGAGAAGGATAAACTTGAGTATAAAGAAATTATAAAAAATTTAGATTTTGACAACTATAGCCATCATAGTTATGATAGAAACCCTGACGAGGAAGTATCTCCCTTTAATTTTATTTCTGAAGAAAAGTCTTTAAAAGAGTATTTGAAAGATCAAATAAGGGATCTTGATGAAAACCAGTGTATAAAGACAATATGTTTATATATTATAGAAAATATAGATGATAGAGGGTATTTAATACTGGAAAACGAGGAAATAGAAGAAGAATTGAAAATTTCAAAAGAACTGGCAGCATATTGTGTAGATTTGATTCATTCTTTAGAGCCTCATGGAATAGGAGCAAGAAATTTAGCGGAATGCTTAAAAATACAGATAAAGCAAAAAGACATGGATGAGGAAAATATATTTATAATGATTGATAAATATTTGGAATTTATAGCGGAAAATAAATATAATGTTATAGCAAAAGAGTTAAATATAGATGTGAAGCAGGCTCAGGAATATGGAGATTTAATAAAGACACTTTCCCCTAAACCTTCCCGGGGATTTTATACAGGAGAAAGTGTAAGGTATATATCACCAGATGCATATATAAAAAAAATAGATAGTGAATATTTTATAATTATGAATGATGATTTAACGCCAAGACTTACTATAAATGCAATATATAAAGACATAATAAATAATGATACTGATAAAGATGCAGTAAGTTATGTAAAAGAAAAATTAAACAGTGCACTATTTTTGATAAAAAGCATACAACATAGAAAAAGTACCATTTATAGGGTTTTGGAGAAGATAGTGGAAATTCAAAAAGATTATTTTGACTATGGGGAAAGCTATTTAAAGCCCATGACATTAAAAGAGATAGCAAGTAGTATGGATATGCATGAATCCACTGTAAGCAGGGCTATAAGAGATAAATATATACACATAAACAGGGGGATTGTAAAAATAAAAGATTTATTTACTACAGGTATGGCTGCAAGTTTTAGTGAAGAGAATGTATCAAGTTTAATTATTAAAAATAGCATAAAAAAAATGATAGATAATGAGGATAGAAAAAAGCCACTATCGGACCAAAAAATATGTGATTTAATTAACGAGGAAGGTATGAATATTTCAAGAAGAACTGTAGCTAAATATAGAGAGGAAATGGGCATAAAGTCATCAAAAGGGAGAAAAAGATTTTAATTCTCCCTTTTATAATTGAAGATAATAATCAATTGTTAAGATCTAAATACAACCTCTTCTTTGGAAAACATAAATTTTGCCAAAAATACGGTAGCTATTACATATACAATATGCCATAATAAAACTACTGTAATATGAGTAGGGTTAAATACTCCTGCAATAGCTTCTTTCATAACTACCACTGCATTTACTATGGGGATATTAAAAAATAGAAAACCTATATTTTTTGAATCCATCATAAAAGGTATGTAAGTCAAAATCATTACAGGAATTATAAATCCACCAAGATAGGTATTTGCCTCTTTCATGGAACGGGCAAACATACTTATGGATATTTCTATAGAGCTTAGTGCTATTAATACAAACAGAGATACTATGCCTATAACAATAAAAGCACCTATGGGAATACTTAATTTTCCTTCTGAGGAAAATATGTAGAGCATGGAGGCTATCATGGAAGCTAATGTAACTATTAATGTAATAAGTGCCACAGATGAAATTGCCATAAGTTTTCCCCAAAATATAGACATTCTTTTCACAGATGTGGATAAAAGTGCTTCAAAGGTATTTCTTTCTTTTTCACCTGCCACAAGATCAGCAGCTATTCCTATAGTAGGGCTTATCATAAAAATAATTAATATAGTAGGTAGCACACTTAAAATTCCAAAGGCTATGGTATTATCATTTTGATTATCTAAAGTTTCCTCTTTTACTTGAAAAGGAGTTAATATATCGGTATTAATTCCTTCTTCATTCAATCTTCCATATACAATAGATTTATTATAATTATCTAAAGTGTCTTTTATAAGTGAAGATGCCAGGGAGGATTTACTGGAGTCTTTGTCATATATTATTTTGACAGTGGCCTCAGTTTTATTGGAAACTTTAAAGTCAAAGTCTTCAGGAGCTTCAATTATAAGGGATATTTTCCCCTTTTTCAGTTTTTCATTTGCATTGCCTGTATTATCTATAGTTATGTTATTTAGATTTTTTAACATAGTGTATACTGAAGAACTTTCATTGCCTTTATAGGCAATAGTTATGTTTTTTTCAATGGATTTTGTAGTGTCCTTCATAGTAAAATCTATTATCTTAAACATGGCAGGATACATTATAATAGGCAATAGTATAGTGAATATAAGAGTTTTTTTATCCCTGAAAATATCCATAAGTTCTTTCTTGAAAATTATCCAAAAGTTATTCATGGACATTACCTCCTATTAATTTTATAAATACTTCTTCAAGGTTGTAATTATCATATTTTTTCTTTAATTGTTCTATGGTTCCCTCTTCTATAAGTCTTCCTTTTTGGATTATTATAATTCTATCACAGAGTTTTTCTACTTCTGTCATGGAGTGAGAAGATAAAAGAATTATTTTATTCTCATTTTTACATTTCAAAATAAATTCATGTATTATTCTTGTTGCGGAAACATCCAGTCCAGTACTTGGCTCATCAAACAACATTACTTTTGGAGAATGTATTATAGACCTTGCTATGGATACTTTCTGTTTCATTCCCCTTGAGAATTTGCCTGCTTTTCTGTCTATGTATTCTTCCATTCCAAGATCTTTTATGAGTTCTTCCATTTTTTTATTTATTTTTTCCTGAGTCATTCCATAAAGGCGTCCAAAGTATTCAATGTTCTCTCTAGCTGATAATCTATCATAAAGTCCAACATCACCTCCAAATAAAATACCTATTTCTCCTCTCACTTTTGAAGGTTCTCTAATTACATCGTATCCGTTAACTTCTATGGTTCCCTTGGTAGGTTTTAACATGGTGGAAATCATTCTTAAAGTAGTGGTTTTTCCGGCACCGTTCTCACCTAGAAGGCCTACTATTTCTCCTTCACTTACATGGAAAGATAGATTGTCTACAGCTTTTATATCTTTAAATTCTTTACTTATATTTTTTATTGCGAGCATTCATGTCCCTCCTTCTATAAAGACATATACTATTAAGTTACTATATAAGTGTGTACTTTTCAATATTTATCAAGTTATTTTTAAGTTTGACGGAGTTTGTCTATAAAAAAGTACCCAGATTTAATTTATATAAATCTTAGGTACTTTGTTTTATTTGACATTTATGTTATCAAGGATTGTATTGTATAAATTAGCCACATGCTTGCCCAGTCGTTTGGTTAGTTGTTTATCTATATCAAATTTTATGTCTGTTTTAGTACTTGTTTCTTCTAAGAGATTAAAATGGCCCAGGGCTGCTACGGCCAATTGCAGAGCAATTTCTTCTTTAGTCAAATTATCATCTCCTCTCTTTAGAGAATTAATTTAAAACTATTATATATATATTCTACATGGGTATGATTTATAAAATTATTTTATAATATTTTACAATAAAATTTTAAAGAAGAATTTCCATGTAAAAAATTTTCACATACCTTCTCCATTATAAATTTAAGATCCTATAAAATCTCCGCCATTTACATGAATTATTTGACCAGTAACATAAGTGGAATCTTCTGATGCCAGATAAACATATATAGGGGCAAGCTCAACAGGCTGTCCCGCTCTCTTCATAGGAGTATCCGTACCGAAAGTTGTAATATACTCAGCTGGATAACTTGAAGGCTGAAGTGGAGTCCAGATAGGACCTGGAGCCACTCCGTTAACTCTTATTCCTTTTGATACCAGTGAAAGAGATAATGAACGGGTGAAACTTACAATGGCACCTTTGGTAGATGAATAATCAATAAGAAGTTTACTCCCCTGATAGGCCGTAATAGAAGTTGTGTTTATGATCACGGCTCCTTTTTTCAAATAGGCTAAAGCAGCTTTAGTAACATGAAATAATGGAAATATATTTGTACGAAATGTGTCTTCCAATTGTTCTGTGCTAATATCTTCCAGTCTATTTTGCGGAAATTGTACAGCGGCATTATTAACTAGCACATCCAAACATCCAAAGGTGGAAATGGTCTCTTCAACTATTTTTTTACAGAAAGATTCTTTTCTCAAGTCACCAGGGAGCAAAATGCATTTTCTGCCCTGATCCTCTATTAATTCTTTTGTTTCTCTTGCATCTCTATGTTCGTTAAAATATGCAATGGCAACATCTGCCCCTTCCTTTGCAAAGGCTAAGGATACAGCTCTTCCTATACCGCTGTCACCCCCTGTAATTAGGGCAACCTTTTTCTAGTTTGCAGCTTCCTATATAATCTGGATTATCAAATATAGGCCTTGGAAGCATTAAATATTCCATGCCTGGTTGAACAGGCTGATGCTGAGGGGGAAATGCAATGGGTATTCTTTTACATTGTTCTTTATAACCTAAATATGGATAATAAAACTTCAAATATACTCCTCCTAAAAATATCTACCTTAATATCATATGTACATATCTTATTTATGTTATAAAATTTAAAGATAGAAAATAAGAGTAGGCTTAGAATTATAATTTAAATGTATTTGTAAGATTATTCATGTCTTCAGATAAAATTACTAATTCGCCAGAAGTACTGTCAATTTTATTAAATAAAGTCTCTTGTATATTCAGTTTTTCCTTAATGTCATTTGAAACATCAATTCCTGATTCAACAGTAGAATTCATATTATCTATAGTTGCACTCATTTCTTCAAGAGCAGCTGCCTGAGTTGTAACTCCCTCAGTTATGGTATTTAACATGCTAAAGGTATTTTCAATACTGCCAATAATTTCATCTATGCTTGTCTTTACCTGGTTAGATTTAGAAACCCCAAGTTCCACTTTTTCTTCTGTTGTCATAACAGCAGATACTACATTTCTAGTTTTTGCATTCATATCTTTAACAAGGTTACCGATATCTTGAAGTGAACTATTGGTGTCTTCTGCAAGTTTTCTTATTTCCTCAGCTACTACAGAGAAGCCCCTTCCTGCCTCACCGGCTCTAGCAGCTTCAATAGCAGCATTTAAGGCAAGAAGATTTGTCTGTTCTGAAATTCCAGAAATAATAACAACAATTTCATCAATTTTATTACTCTGCTTTTCAAGCTCAAGTACCTCATCACTTACATCTTTTGAGTTTGAGGCAAGATCATTTATAGCTCCTACAATAGAATCAACAGAAACTTTACCATTTTCAGCAGCATACTTTACTGATTTTGTATATTCTAAAATTTTAGAAGCAAGTTCAGCCGTATTTTGTGAATTGTCAGTTATATCAGATAATGAAATTGAAGTTTGTTGTATATTTTCAACATTTCGGTGAAAATCGGATATAAGTTCTTTAATTCCTTCATTAATTTCGTTTACCTGAGTACTAGCCTGTACAATTACATTATTCAAGTTTTCAGATGAGAAAGTTACTTTTTTAGAGGATTTCTGTATTTCTGATATTAAATTTTTTAAATTATTCTTTGCTTTTAAAAGGGACTCTATCATCTGTCCTGCTTCTCCGTGTTGAATGGTTTCAATGTCAACAGAAAGATCGTTATCTGCAATAGAATCTGCAAGTATAATGCCTTTTTTTAAAGGTTTTACAATAACAAATTCTGACAGTGAAGCTGCAATTACCTCAAAAATTATAAAAAATAGTATGGCTTTGAGAATAATCCCTCCAGTGACTATTTGAAAAAAATCATTGTATATATTGTAGGATAAAGTAACTGCTATAGATATATTTGATACAAGCATTGCAAAAAAAACTAGAAGCATAATACGAACACGTATTGAAAGATTTTTAATCTTATTCATAATATCATCCACCTATCTTGTATAATTAATATTGAAAGTAATAATATAAAATTTAAATTATATGTAAAATTTTTAATTCCATATAAATACTGTACACTATTTTAAATAAAAATGACAGGGCAAAATTGAGATAAAATGTATTGCAATAAATCTATAAAGAATTTAATTGTCAGCCAGGAGATTTGCTTGAATATAAAGAAAATGGTTGATGGCTAGAATTTAAAAAGTTAGATAATAAAATTCTAAAAGTTTTTCTTTTTAAGATTCATTCAAGGTAGGGCAATTATAATGAAAATTGTAAGGCAGCTGCTTACAAGAAAAGTTATTCTGGAGGTATTAAAAATATGAAAAGTAGGTTATCATTAATTTTGAATACAATAAAAAAGAAAATGGGTGCTGCTCTTCTTTGTGCAGCATTTGCTGCTACAATAGGAACTGGAACGGTATTGGCATCAAATTCCACAAACTCTCTGCTTTGCAAAGTGGTAAATGGTATTAAAAGCTATTCTACAGATGGTGGTAAGACATGGAGTGGAAAAGCTCCTGAGGGTGTGAACATTAATGAAGCTAAAGACGGTACAGGTGGTAACTTAGAAGATCTTTCACTTGGAGGTATTAATGGAGAGAGTTTAGCGGTAAAAGTAGAAAACGGTGTTAGGAGTTACTCTACGGATGGTGGTAAAACTTGGAGTAAAGAGGTTCCTAAAGGTGTAACTGTAAGTGAAGATGGTAAGAAAATCAAAGTGGTAAAAACACAAAGTGCAACTGATGCTAATTAATAGTTATGAAAACTAGTAAGTGTGAGATTACAGACTTACCTGGATAAAAACACCATTATGAAGTAATTCAAAATAAGGAGCTTCATAGCAGCTCCTTGTTTTGAATGCATCCTGTTTCTAGTAGCTTAAACTTATGGATGAGGAGATATGAAAATGAGAATTTTAATGGTGGAAGATGAAAAATATATGGCAGAAGCAGTGGCTCAAATTCTTAAAAGAAATCACTATAGTGTTGATTTGGAGTATAATGGTGAGAGTGGATTGGACTGTGGGCTTTCAGGTATTTATGATATAATAATTCTAGACATCATGCTTCCTAAAATGGATGGCATAAGCTTACTTAAAGAATTACGTCGAAATGGTATTGAAACCCCTGTAATTTTATTGACAGCAAAAGGAGAAACAGAGGATAAAGTAAGAGGATTAGATAGCGGTGCGGACGATTATTTGGCAAAACCCTTTGAGGCGGAAGAATTATTAGCTCGTTTGCGGGCTTTAGGGCGTAGGAAAAGTGAATTGGTAAATGAGGGCATTTTAAAATATGGGGATATGAAATTAGACCCTCTTAATTTGAGACTAAGCTGCAGGAAGCAGGAATTTAAATTGACTTTAAAAGAATGTCAATTGTTAGAACTGCTAATCAAAGGAAAAGGTATTATAATTTCAAAAAATGTTATTGTTGAAAAGCTCTGGGGTTACGAAACTGACGTAGAATATAATAATGTAGAAGTTTATGTATCTTTTTTACGAAAAAAGTTAAGAAATATCAAGTCTAATGTTTTTATCCAAACGGTACGTGGAGCAGGATATGTTATAGGTATAGAAAAGGATGGCAAATAATATGTTTAAAAGGCTGCGCAATAAGTTTCTAATTCTCAACATGTCAATTATTTCGGTGATGATGATTACGGCGTTTGCTGTTATTTATACAATAACTTATAACGATATGCAAATGGAAAATCAGAATAAGCTTCTTTCATTACCTGTTATCAAGCTTGAAAGTAATAGTAACCCACCAAAAACTAATGGCAGTGTTTCTGCTGGATTACATGTAATTCGCAATATTCCTTCTGATTATTCTCTTTCTTTCTCTATAAGAGTAGATTCAGATGGAAAGGTATCAGATATTGATTCCTATATTGATATGTCTGATGAAAACTATCATAAAGCAGCTGAACTTGCCTGGAGCAATAAAAAAAACAATTCCACAATAAACCTTGATGGTAAACTGTGGGAGTATACCCTATCTCCTATTGTTGAAAATCATATAATTTTTCAAAATGGCCAGCAATCAGTAAATACCACAGACAAGGGATATGATATTAAATTTTTGGATGTTACGGATACACATAAGACACTAGGAGAACTGCTAGCCACTTTCATTGTTGTAGGTATTGTTATGCTCATTGTTATATTTGTCATTAGTCTTTATTTTGCTAATCGTGCCATTAAACCTATTGCAGAAGTATGGGAAAAGCAAAAGCAGCTTGTGGCAGATGCTTCTCACGAGCTTAAAACTCCCCTTGCCATTATAAATGCAAATTCAGATGCACTTCTTGCAGTTCAAGAAGAAACAATCAAAAGTCAGAAAAAATGGCTTCATTATATAAAAGCGGAAATTTGCAGAATGACAAAACTGATAAATGATCTTCTGTATTTGGCTAAAACTGAGAATACAAGTGTACGCAGAATTTATTCATCTTTAGATATAAGCAGTATTGTAAACAATGTAGTGCTGTCAATGGAAGCCATTGCTTTTGAAAAAGATATTAAGTTTTCTCACAAAGTAGAACAGGACATAATGGTAAAAGGTGATCCGGAACAAATTAAACAAGTTGTTATGATTTTGCTTGACAATGCCATAAAATATACAGATGAAAAAGGATATATTAATATATCATTGAAAAAAACAAAACGTTATATTGTATTTTCTATTAAAAACAGTGGAAAGGGAATATCCAAACAAGATCTTCCCAAGCTATTTGACAGGTTTTACAGAGTGGATCCATCCAGAACTCATGAAAATGGCGGCTATGGATTAGGGCTGTCCATTGCAAAGGCTATTATAGATAGTTTGGGTGGTAGGATTTATGCTGAAAGTGTAGAGAATGAGAGTACTACTTTTACTTTTACACTTGGAATTTATGCATTATAATGTGTAATAAAAGTATTGCTAATCTTTTTATTGATATTGACAAGTAATTATTTAGGTAATATTTTTAAGTGACAACTTTAAGAAAGGCTGATGTAAATTGAATGATCCAACATCTAATATAGGCTCTGTTTTAAAAAGAGTGAGATTTGAAAGGAGATTGACTTTAGAGGAGGCATCTAAACTCACCGAAGTAAGTAAGGCAATGCTTGGCCAAATCGAAAGAGGCGAATCAAATCCTACAATATCAATATTATGGAAGATTTCTACAGGACTCAAGATTTCATTTTCTGAAATACTAGGAAGTGAAACCAATAATTTTGAAGCAATATCAATAGATAGTATAAAACCTGTATATGAATCAGATGGGAAAATGATATTATATGATGTATTCCCTTTTAATCCAATATCAGGATTTGAATATTTTTATATTAAACTGCTTCCCGGTGCTAAACATATTTCTACACCGCATCAAAATTCAGCGGAAGAATATGTTGTAGTAACAAAAGGCACTGTAGTGATAACTGTAGAAGAGCAAACTTTTGAACTTACTGCTCCTTCAGCATTAAAATTTAAGGCAAACAGAGAGCACAGCTATAGTAACCCATATGATATTGAAGCTGTATTTCAAAATATAGTTAAGTATTGAAATAAACCCAGAGTATTACTAAAAATGTATTCTGGATTTATTTTAGAAATTTTATACGTTATAACATATAGAATATGTGATAAAATAAATACAAGGATGGAAGGAGATAAAAAATATGATTACAGAGAGAATTGAATCTTTAAGACAGAATTATATAAATGCAAAACCGGTAATTTCATACCAAAGGGCAAGAATTTGGACAGAGTCCCATAAAAAAACAGAAGGTGAATCAATTCCTATAAGAAGAGCCAAGGCATTTAGAGACACTTGTCAGCAAATTGATGTTACTATTTTTGATGGAGAACTTATTGTTGGTGCCATTGGAGAATTCAGAAAATGTGGTATCTTGACTCCAGAGTTCTCCTGGAACTGGGTAGATAGGGAAATGGACAATTTTGATAAAAGAGTGCAGGATCCATATGTTATGACGGATGAACAAAGGGCATTTGTGAGAAAAAATATATTTCCATATTGGAAAGGAAAATCTTTAGAAGAAGCATTTCTAGCACAATTACCTAAAGAAACCACAAAGGTTGCAGTAGATACTGGCTTTGTCGATAATGATTCGAAATGGAGGCAGGCTGTTGGTGAAATAACACCTGATTATCAAGATGTTTTATTCAAAAAAGGTTTTGGCGGTATCATCAGACAGGCAAAAGAGAATATTTCAAAGCTTTTTCTTACCTCAGCAGAAGACATGAAAAAGAAAGATTTTTATAATTCCATAATAATTACCTCCCAGGGAATTATCACACTTGCAAATAGATATTCTGAAAAAGCCAGAGAGATGGCTGATGCAGAAAATGATGGTGTGAGAAAAGGAGAACTTTTAAAAATTGCTGAAATATGCAGCAGCATACCTGAGAAAGCCCCTAGTACTTTTTATGAAGCTATTCAATTTGTTTGGTTTACACAAGTTGGTGGAATAATATCTGAAAATCCACTGGCACTTAACATAGGGAGATTCGACCAGTTTATGTATCCATATTATAAATCTGATATGGATAAAGGAATCATGACAAAGGATCAAATACAAGAGCTTATTGAATTACTCTGGATAAAGTTATCTGAATGGGTCTGGACAATTTCTGCAAATACTGCTGAATTCTTTGCAGGATATAATCAATTTCAAAATCTTACAGTCGGCGGTAAAACAAGAGAGGGAAAAGATGCTACAAATGATCTTTCATATATGTGTTTGAAAGCCACTGAAAGAGTGAAAACTCACCAACCAGGTCTAAGTGTTAGAATTCATCAGGATTGTCCTGGCAGCTTTTTAGATGCGGTTACCTATTTAGTGAGTAAAGGTACTGGGTTTCCTGCAATCCATAATGACGCTGCAGGTTATCAAATGCTTATAAATGCAGGCTATGAACCAGAAGATGCTAGAGATTGGAATAACTGTGGCTGTGTAGTACCACATTTCCGTAAAACTGGTGAATGGACTTCAGCAGTAA